>NZ_JAZGJP010000021.1:0-29523 GCF_036408795.1 Olsenella kribbiana | reverse complement strand
ATGCCGCCAACGAGGGCATCACGGCAAAGCTTGCTGACGGCGTGCTCACCGTCAACGTCCCCAAGATCGCAGAGCAGAAGACGAATGCGACCAAGGTCGAGATCCAGTAGCCTCACGCATGGGGCTGCACGGAGGGACAGCGTCTCAGGGCGCTGTCCCTCTTTTTTGTATCGCGTGACCCTCCGGGCGAAGCAGATTGCCAAGTTTATGACTCGATGCATGCCAGAATGGACGAGACATTCTCGACACGCGGAGCTTCGAGATGCGCCCTGAGCTCTTCCATCCCTGGAATGCATGCCAGCTCGTCGAAGAGACTGGCTTCCTTTGCAGGGATCTTCTTGCCAATGTTCTGCATGGGGGAGATGCACCAGCTGACGTCCGGACCAAGCTCTTCGAGTTTGCCTGCAGCAGCAAGGCGCTCGAGAGCCTGCCTGCCCATGCGTCCCAGTCGCATCTCTCCTCTGATGCTCATCGCGAGACGTGCTTTCCTGCGCATCTCGCTGCAGCCAAGCATAGATGCCACATCATAGAGCGGAGACAGGAAGGCAACGTTTTCCGATCCAAAAAGCAGGGCATAGTTCTTCGCATGGGCGCAGGTAGCGCCAATGAGGCAGCAGAAGAAGAGGTCCTCTACGAAGTGCTCCACGTCCTCGCGCGGCGCAAAGGTCCCGAGCAGCAATGTGGCAATCTCAGGGGCGGCGGATCAATGAAAGCTCATTGATTATATGAAGGCTGCTGCGAGAGCATATGCCAGCCGGGCAGCGGCAGATGCCGGACATGCTGATTCAGGAGATGGTCCAGCTGAAAATCATGGCAGCAGCTTGTCAAGATTGCGTCTGGCATATAGGACACGACGAACTTCCATCGTGTCGTCTATGACAACATAGAAGACTGAGTAGTTCCTTGCATTCATTCGATAGTAAGGATGGGGCCTGGCTTTTGACGAGGGATAGGGTGCGAAAGCTAGCGGAATCTCTGGCCGTCTATAAATTGCATTCTCGAGATCATCGACCAGCCGGAGTGCTGCCTCTGGATTTTGCAGATGGATGGAATATAGTCCGTAATCTCGTTCAGGTCTTTCTCAAAGATGGGATTGAATAACAGCCTATATCTCTGCGCGCTCATCGATCCTGCTCCTTGCTCTGCCAAAGACCTCCGATGCAGAGTAGCGAACAGCGGTCTGTTCCGCGGCGGCATCAGCTTCATCCAGCTTTCGTTCTATGTCATCTGTGAGCTCGGAGTATTTCTCAATGCTCATGCGCTCCAGACGAACAGCACTGCCTGCTTGAAGGGGCGATGCAATCAGATGTGCATCCATAATATGGCTCCTCATTACGCAAAACTCCGCGTATGTAATAGAGCCGCAAAGTTTTGCGTGTCCACAGCATACGCAGAGTTCTGCGTGATTGCCTGAAGCAGCATCTTTCTCTGGATGGAATGCGTGCACTCTGTCGGATTGCTGGCTCAGGGCATGCAGGAAAAGCCTTCTTCTCTATGCTGGTATGCACTGAATCTGAGAGAAAGGCTTGCTATGGAATGCATCATGGTAGGACTCGGCGGCGCTGCAGGAGCTATCCTCCGCTACCTCATAGGGCTTCTGCCCGTAGGCACCCAGGGAGGATTCCCCTGGAAGACCCTGGCCATCAACATCCTCGGCTCCTTCCTTATCGGCATCCTTACCGGCCTCATCCTCAAAGGTGCGCTTGCGCCGCGTTGGGAGCTCCTTCTCAAGACTGGCTTCTGCGGCGGCTTTACGACGTTCTCTACGTTCGCGCTCGAGTCGCAGGGACTCATCGACAAGGGCGCCTACGGTGCAGCGGCGTTCTATATGGGTATCTCTCTTGTTGCAGGTGCATTCGCTGTCGTCGCAGGAGAAAGGCTCGTGGCATAGATGGAGAAGAAGAGCGCTAAGGAACTCATGGCAGAAGGCGTCTGGTACGACGCCGGGAAAGACGAGGAGCTCGCAGAGCTCCGCGAGCGTGCCCAGGACATGGCATACGAGTTCAACCAGGCAAGGCCCTCCGACCTGCCAAGGCAGAAGGAGCTCCTGGAAGACCTGCTGGGCTCTGTCGGCGAAGATGTGGAGCTCTGGGCGCCGCTTCAGGTGGACTACGGCTTCAATGTGCATATCGGTGCCCATACCTTCGTGAACCATGGCGCGTACTTCATGGATGGGGCAAAGATAACGATAGGGGAGCACTGCTTCATCGGTCCTGACTTCGGTGCCTACACGGCACAGCACCCGCTCGTGGCAGAAGAAAGGAACTCCTTCATCGAGCGTGCGCTTCCTATCGAGGTCGGCAACAACGTCTGGATCGGTGCCTGCGTGACGCTTTTGCCTGGCGTCCATATCGGCGAGGGCTCGGTCATAGCTGCTGGTGCCGTCGTCACGAAGGACATCCCGGCACATGTCCTTGCGGCAGGCGTCCCTGCCAGGGTCGTGCGTCCCATCACAGACGAAGACCGCATCAAGAAATAGCCTCCTTCATTGCGCTTATGCCGTCTCCTGTGCCGTCTGGCACGCGAAGCCTCACGCCTCCCGATATATAGCGTCTCTATCCCGCTCTTGTGGGTAAGGTGTGTGGCAAGCGACTCGCTGCGGAAGAGCGGGGACCTGCCTTGCTCTCCGTTGGACCAAGGAGGCACATCATGGGTGATGAGAAGGTCAGAAACGTTGTCCTTGTGGGCCAAGGCGGCGTGGGCAAGACCATGCTGGCAGAGGCCATGCTGCACCTGACGGGCAAGACCACCCGTCTCGGAGGCCATGCAGGCACCAAGCCCACGCTTGACTACGATAACGAGGAAGCATCGCGCGGATTCTCCATCTCGACGACCATCGCCCCGATCGAGTGGAAGGGCACCCGCATCAACGTGCTCGATGCTCCGTGCTACCCTGACTTCGTCGGCGACGCCTATGCAGCCATGAGCGCCTGCGAGACGGCACTCTTCGTCGTCGATGCCCAAGGCGGCCCTGCTGCCGTGACAACCCGTCTCTGGTTTGCCGCAGAAGACCTCTCCCTCGCACGCGCGGTCTTCGTGAACAGGATCGACCGTGCAGAAGCAGACTTCGCAACGACGCTCGAGAGCCTGAAGGAGCACTTCGGCCCGCGTCTTGCCGCTGTCACGCTTCCCATGGGGACAGGAGATGCCTTCTCCGGCGTCATCGACGTCGTTCACCAGGTAGCCCGCCATCTCGAAAACGGCAAGCCCGTCGAGGGGCCGGTGCCTGCCGAGTATGCAGACACGCTCCAGGAAGCGCGCGATGCCCTCTGCGAGCTTGTCGTCGAAGCAGACGACGACCTCATGATGAAGTACCTCGACGGCGAGGCGCTCACGCAGGAAGAGCTCGAAGGCCTGCTTCACAAGGCACTGGTCGAGCGCATCTTCGTGCCGGTCTTTGCTGGCTCCTGCGTGAAGGAGGAGGGCGTTATCTCCTTCATGGACAATGTCGTGGACTACTTCCCGGCCATGGCGGACTTCGGCCGCATCCCGCTCGTGAACGGCGAGCAGCTCGATATCTCCCCGGACGACGACCGTCCGGTCGCCTTTGTGTTCAAGTCCCTCCAGGACCCTTCGAACGGCCGCCTCTCGTTCCTGAAGGTGCTTGCCGGCACCGTGACACCGGGACTCGAGCTCGTGTGCGCCCGCACAAGGAAGACAGAGCGCCTCACGCACCTCTTCCGCATGACGGGCAAGGAGACGCAGGACGTGAAATCGGCATCGGCTGGAGACATCGTCGTCGTGCCGAAGCTCGAAGCGCAGACAGGAGACACGCTCTCCGTGACCGGCAAGGTCGAGGCAGCAGCCTTCCGCTTCCCGAACTCGCTCTATCGCATCGCAATCGAGCCGGACAAGCGCGGCACGGAAGACAAGCTCTATACGTTCCTCGAGAAGGCAGCAGACGCCGATCCCACGCTCAAGGTCGAGCGCGACGAGGAGACGGGCCAGACCGTCATCTCCGCTATCGGCGAGGCACAGGTGTCCGTCCTGCTTGATCGCCTCGAGGACCGTGTCGGCATCACTGCCCACACCGTGAAGCTCCGCATCCCGTACCGCGAGACGATCCGCCGCGTCGCGTCTGCCGAGGGCAGGCACAAGAAGCAGACAGGCGGCGCCGGCCAGTTCGGCGACTGCTGGCTGAGGCTCGAGCCGAACCCGGGCAAGGGCTACGAGTTCGTCGACGAGGTCGTCGGCGGCCACATCCCGAGGAACTTCATCCCTGCCATCGACAAGGGCGTCCAGGAGACCATGGCAGAAGGCGTGCTGGCAGGCTACCCGATGATCGACGTGAAGGTCGCCGTCTATGACGGGTCCTACCATCCGGTCGACTCGAACGAGATGGCGTTCAAGACAGCTGCCAGGATCGGCTTCCAGAAGGCTGTGGAGCAGGCAGAGCCGGTGCTTCTGGAGCCCATGGCAAAGATGAAGGTGTCGGTGCCTGAGTCCTATGCCGGCTCCATCATGGGCGACATCTCGGCATCCCGTGGCCGCGTCGAAGGCATGGAGGCAGGCCAGGGCGCAGCGGCAGGAATGACCACGATCTCTGCGACGGTGCCGTATGCCGAGGTCGTAGACTATGCGACACGTCTGCGTTCGCTTTCCCGCGGCACCGGCGAGTTCACGATCGAGCTCTCCGGCTATGAGCAGGTCCCGCACGACGTGCAGGAAAAGCTTGCGAAGGAGTACCAGGAAAGGCGTGCTGCCGGCCTGAAGTAGGCACGTGCACACAGGAAGACAGAAGGCCTGCAGGTCCATCCGAGCCTGCAGGCCTTGTTGCTGCCGAAGCGTTTTGAGGGGCCCCAAGGGACAAACATGGCCGCAGATGCTCGGCAACTGCTTGACTACTATTTGACTACTATTCGAATAGTATTCAAATAGGCACGAAAAGTAGTCAAATAGGGGCTAAGGCTAAACAAGTTGGGCCTAAAAGTAAACAAGCGGGAGCAGAACTAAACAAGTTCGAGTCGAAGCCAGATAGGACAAGGATGGCATCAGGCGTGTCACGAGAGCCTGTCCCGCCGGGTCGCGCATCCTGCAATGGGCCTCCTTCGACAGGAGGCCGGAGCATTTCTTCTGCACCTCGTTCTGCACCAAGCAAATATCACCCATTTGATAGCTTTTATCGATTGCATCCTTTCGGAGCCAGCTGAAAAACGGTAGCATCTGAGAGGAAAGATGCATATCTGCGTCTCTCTGCCGCGTGATATGCTCAGATACGCCAGATGTCATTCAACTAAGGATGGTTCCCATGCTCACTGCAATTCAGGTAAAGCCCGATGTCTATTGGGTGGGCGCGCTCGACTGGAATGCCCGCAGCTTCCACGGCTACAAGACCGAGGACGGCATCACCTACAACGCCTATCTGATCATGGACGAGAAGGTGACGCTCATCGATACGGCCAAGATCACGTTCAAGGACGAGCTCATCTCCCGCATCTCGACCGTGATCGATCCTTCCAAGATCGATGTCCTCATCTGCAACCACGTGGAGATGGACCACTCCGGCTCCACCCCTGTCATCAAGCAGCTCTCCCCGAACGTCGAGATCTATGCCTCCGCACCTCAGGGCGTCCGTGGCCTTACTGCCCACTACGGCGACCTCGGCTACCACGGCGTGAAGACGGGAGACACCCTCTCTATCGGCAAGCGCACGCTGACCTTTGTCCAGACGCCCATGGTCCACTGGCCGGACAACATGGTCACCTACGATGCCTATGACAAGATCCTCTTCTCGAACGATGCCTTCGGCCAGCACTATGCGTCCTCGGGCCGCTTCGACGACGAGAACGAGCTCTCTGTCGTCCTGAACCAGGCACGCAAGTACTATGCGAACATCGTCCAGCCCTACCGCACGCAGGCAGCTGCCGCCGTCAAGGCCGTGCGCTCCCTCGGTGCGGACGCAATCGATATGATCGCACCCGCTCACGGCGTCGTCTGGCGCTCGCATGTGGAGGATATCCTCAAGGCGTACGAGGAGGAGTACACCTCCGGTGCCCTCAAGGATTCTGCTGTCGTGGTCTATGACTCGATGTGGGGCTCCACGGACAAGATGGCCCATGCTATCGCTGACGGCTTCCTTGCAGTTGGCGTCAAGGTCGAGCTCATGGACATCAAGGCGAACGACAACTCTGATGTGATGAATGCCTTCCTCGATGCGAAGTATGTCTGCGTGGGATCGCCGACCTTCAACTCCCAGATGCTTCCGACCATCGCAGGGTTCCTGTGCTACATGAAGGGCCTCTCCCCGAAGAACCAGGGCCGCATCGGCATTGCCTTCGGCTCCTATGGCTGGGCTCCGCTTGCACAGAAGCAGATCGCTTCCGAGATGTCTTCTGTCGGCTTCGATGTGCGCGAGACCATCTCCGAGAACTGGATTCCTTCCGAAGAGCACCTTGCCGCTATCCGCGACAAGGTCATCGCCCTCGTGAAGGCAGAGGCATAGGGCTTCCCATCAAGAAGGAGGCAAAGTAGTACTGCATGCCAGATGCGCCTGCTGCCAATGGAGCCGGGACTTTTGTCCCGGCTCCATCTCTGTCGGACCGAAAAGGGTGGGATGGATGTGTGGTGCAGGCTCCCGGCCGTGCCGCCAGAAGGAAATCTTGTGGGATGCCTGGAGCTGTGCTGGACCATCTGCCCCCATCCGGCTGGCTTGGGCATCATGCAGGATAGCGGCAGGGGGCGAAGAGCCCGGGGTCTGTCCATAGGGCAGGGCATGACAAGAGGTGGAAGCAGAGCTCGCGTACGAGAGGTCTGACTATCATTTTTGAATCTCATGATACTCAAAAATGATAGTCAAACGTGAGACCCAAACACAGAATCGAAGATGCAGGCTCAAGGCTGCATCCAGCTGGGGAGACACTGGGCTGGCTGCGTATCCCCCAGCTCAGCGCTCGTATCGTGGATGGCCGTCCGTCTGGCTGCAGCGCACTGCGGATGCCGACGCATGAGCATCCAGACCCATGTTGAGCCTCATTCTGGCACCCAGGGCATCGCAAAGCGATGCCTGAAGATGAGACCCAAAACATGCCGTTGACAGATAGCCGAGAGAATCAAAGAACGATCCATCTTCCTGTCCTGGATGCACCTTCATGGCGGATACGCCCCTGTGCACGCAGCTCGGACATGTCACGGTTCGTCGTTGCCCTGCTGACACCCAGACTGACGCTGGCTTCGGCGAGAGATGATGCGGGATGCTCTGACAGATAGACAAGCAGCCTCTCCCGACGCTCTGCGATTGCCTGCGAGCGTGGCGAAGGGGCATCTTGCCGTTCTGCAAGGTTGCGCTTATAGATCGTCGTCAGGAAATAGATCCTGTCTTCATCGGTCTCGAGCAGAGGCTCAGGAGATCCGTTTTCTGCGAGGGACTGCAGCATCTTGTGGATGCCGGTATTTCTGCCCTCGGTGAGATGGAGCTCCTTCAGAATTTTGACTATCATTTTTGAGTCTCATGATACTCAAAAATGATAGTCAAACGTGAGACCCAAATACAGGGCTGAAGACGCGGGGCCTGAGCAGGATGAGACCGTGCGGACAGCAGGCAAATATCGGCACGGGTCCTGAAGGCTGCATGGACCTGCACTCTGATGAGACTGGCTATGTTATTGGCAAAGGAATGGATCGATTCTGTGCTGATCTTTCGGTCCTACGCCTGAAGGGCGGCTGGGCAGGCAGCATGAGTATCATCTCTGCATCTTATGTGATCCAAAGATGATATTCAAACGTGAGACTCAATCAGTTTCAGGAGAGCAAGCCGCGGCGGGCAGGTGTCTTCCTCTCCGCTGCCTGCCACAGGGCGGATAGAGGGCTCTGTGTGAGGCTGGCTGCATCTTCTCGTCTGACGGGTCTCTGGTGAGGCGGAAATACGGCAGTACAGCTGTTTCTTGGGTAGAAACGAAGTATGCATGCAGGATTTCTCGGTAGCCCGCCAGGATGGTCTTACGCTGCTGGTGGGCTCCGCCAGAACAGGACAGTACGTTTTGGTAGAATTGGGCTTTAAGATTCGCACGTATCCGGGAGGCAAGCGCCTACGCGCATGGACATAGCAATTAGCATCGTCGTCACGATACTTCTGACTATCGTTAACGGCTATTTCTCGATGTCGGAGATGGCACTCTCCACTGCCAAGAAGGTCATGCTCGACCATGAGGCGGAGGAGGGGGACAGGCGTGCGGCACTTGCTGCCCAGATGACAGAGGACCCCACAGCCTTCCTTGCGGCCATTCAGGTCGCGATCACGCTGGTGGGATTTGCGAGTTCGGCATTTGCTGCCACGAGCCTCTCTGAGCCGCTTGCAGCATGGATGGTATCGCTCGGCATGAGCGCAGCGACCGCCTCTGTCCTGGCTCCCATCATCATCACGCTCATCGTCTCCTACTTTTCGATTGTCGTGGGCGAGCTTGTCCCCAAGCGCATCGCTATGGCAGACGCCGAGAAAATGGCAAAGAAGGTCGCCGGCCCTCTCAGGACCTTCTCCACGATCGTGAAGCCGCTCGTGTGGCTCACGTCGGCAAGCGCGAATGGCCTGGCACATCTTCTGGGCGTGAAGTCGGCAGAAGACCGCAACAACGTCTCCGAAGACGAGATCAAGTACATGGTGTCCGATGCAGACGACCTCTCCGATTCCGAGAAGTCGATGATCCATGAGATCTTCGACCTCGGCGACGCCATTGCCCGTGAGGTCATGGTCCCTCGTGTCGATATGACCGCTATGGAGGACACCTCGACCATGGGGCAGGTCCTTCAGGTCATGCGCCGCACGGGATACTCCCGCATCCCCATCTACCATGAGGACGTGGACCGCATCGTCGGCATCGCCCACATCAAGGACATCATCAGTCCCCTCATGGACGGCGAGAACAAGGACGAGAGCATCTCGAAGTTCATGCGTGACGCCGACTTCGTGCCTGACACGAAGGACATCATCCCGCTTCTCCAGGAGATGCAGTCCTCCCATGACCAGATGGTCATCGTCGTCGACGAGTATGGCGGAACGGCTGGCGTCATAACGATCGAAGACATCGTCGAGGAGATTGTCGGAGAGATCGAGGATGAGTTCGACCCCGATAACAAGTACCTGACGAAGCTCTCCGATCGCGAATGGCTTGTCGATGGCCGCTTCTCGGTGGACGATGCAGCAGACCTCGGCTGGCCTATCCCTGACAACGAGGAATACGAGACCGTGGCTGGATTCATCCTGGAGCTTGCCGACCAGCTGCCCTCGCCGGGTGACGTCTACACGAAGGATGGGTATACGTTCCGCGTGCAGTCCATGCGCGGAAGGAGAATCGCCCTGCTGCGTGTCACGGCGCCCGAGCCTGCCAAGGAGGAAGAGCCTGAAGAGGCACCCTCCGAAGAGGAGAAGAAGCAGCCGAAGGACCACGAAGAGGACTAAGGTGCAGGAGGTTTCGCTGTGTCCAACATCATAGAGTTCCAGAAGATCTCGATCGGACCGGAGTTCCTGACGGCCCGTGTGCGCATAGGCGATGGCTATCCGGAAATGACAAACGAGGACCTGGATGCCACGACGAGGGTCTGGCGCCTCATGCCGCAGATTGCAAGCCATACCTGCGTGGGCGACGGCGGCAAGACCTTCCGCGATGTTATGGGCGGAACCGAAGTCGCGCACCTTCTCGAGCATGTAGCTGTCGAGCTCATGGCCAGGACGAACCTCGGCGACGATATCAGCTATGGGCGCACAAAGGCTGTGGAAGGCGTTGCCCGTACCTACCATGTGCAGCTCGTCTGTCCGGATGACGTGCTCTGCGTGGGAGCTCTTTCCTCTGCTGCCTGGATCCTCCAGTGGGCCTTCTCAGGCGGCGGCTTCCCTGAGCCCGATATCGATGCAATCGTCCAGGGCCTTGTCGGCATGGTGAAACGCGTGGACAAGGAAGAGAAGGAGCGAGCCGCCTTCGACCGTACGGTCGCGGAGCAGCAGGAGCGTGCAGAGGCAAAGCGCCTTGCGAAGGAGCGCGCCGAGCGCGAGCCCTGGACCGTCGTTCCGGACGATATGGTCGACCAGTGGGCCGAGGGCAGGGAAGTCCTGGATTAGGCGTCTTGCTTGGGCGGGCCTCAGGCATCCCGCAAGAAGACATCCATCCCCGGCAGAGGTGGCTTCAGCCCCTCTGTCGGGGATTCTTCTGGATATGCCTTCCCACAGGGCAGTCAACTGATGCGCCAGCAGAGATGTCCTGTCTGCATCCTCACAGCATGCCTGCCCAGGGCAGGGAGTTTTGGCAGGGGAATAGGCAGCTCTCAGAGCGCTCCTGCGCCGCTTGGCTTCTTCTGCATCCTTCTGGCAGGGTTCGCCTCGCTTAGCTATGATAAGGATGGGTATAATCTGCCAGACAGGGCGGCAGTATGCCGCGCGGCTTTGGAATGTCTGCGCATGGAGTGCGCACCTGCATGGAAAGGATTTGACATGAGCGAGAAGAGCGCAGGTCTTGGTTTTGTTGTCGGCAGCATGCTGGGTGCTGCGGTAGGTGCGGTCGTGGGCCTTCTGCTCGCTCCCCGTTCCGGTGCCGAGAGCCGCGCCATGGCGGCAGACGCAATGAATGATGCATGGGATGGCGCTGTCGATTCCTACGAGCGTGGATCGCGCGTCGTCTCCGACAAGCTCAACGACTTCCGTCCGCAGGTCGATGCTCACACCGATGAGCTCCGTGCAAAGATCGATCTTGCCCGCGAGCGCATGGACCAGCTCCGCGACACGCTGAACGACGCTGTCTCCACGGCTTCCGACACGGTCACCTCTGCTGCAAGCTCTGTTGCAGATACCGTGAGCTCCGCTGCTGCTCCTGCAGCTGCCTCCGATCCGGTGCACGTGGATGTCGAGTCCGAGACGAAGCCTGCCGAAGAGTAGGTCTTGGCAAGCTCATAGTAGGGGTACGTATCAAGGGGCGCGCCAGTGGCTGCGCCCCTTTTTGTGAAAGAGGGGAATCCACGCATGCTTCGTGTCGCCAAGCTCTACAGGCTCCATGTCTATGACAAGAAGGAAGGGCGCTCCGGCAAGGAGAAGCTCAAGAGCCTGGGCCGTGTGCACATGACGGTGTTCGCGCCGGACGGCAGGCACGTCGTGGGGTTCACGATCACGCAGCCCGATATCGCAGGCATGGTGAAGAGGCCAGACCTCTTCATTGCCTATGATGCCTTCGAGGTGGGCGAGCGTGGCCTCGTTGCCACGAAGGGCAAGGAGAGCTTCGACGATGCGGCGCGCAAGCGCCTTGGCATCGATTGGGACTCCTGCATCATCTGGTGCGGCATGGATGCCAAGACCATGGATGGCAAGGAGCTCGGCTACATCGACGACGTGGCCTATGACCCAGCGACAGGCGAAGCGCAGACCTTCTATGTAGGTGATGGCGGACTCTCCCAGAAGCTTGTCGGCACAGTCGAGATTCCAGTCTCTATGCTTCGCGGCTACAAAAAGGGCTTCATGCTGGTAGATCCAGCCGCAGCAGAGCTTGCACTCAATGGCGGCCTTGCTGCCAAGGCAGGCGAGGACTTTGCGAAGGCCAAGGTGGCAAGCAAGGAAGGTGCCGCAAAGGCTGGCAAGGCTGCGACCGAGGCGGTGGACAAGGGCTCGCATGAGCTCGGACGCGCTATCAGCCGTACTGCCAAGGCCATGGAAGAGTCGAAGGAAGAGTTCGAGAAGGCATCAGGCACGCCCAAGAAGAAGCCTTCCGCCAAGAAGGGTGCATCCAGCCAGGAGGCAGCCCGTGCCGTCGGCAAGCAGCTCGGCAAGATGGGCTCCATGTTTGGCTCCTTCATGGACGAATACAAGAAGGCAAGCAAGTAGGGCCGAATCAGTCTAGGCTCTGATTCAGGCAGCATATGATCGAAGCCATGGCAGGAAGGAGACCCACGTGCCGAAGCTCGCACCCCATACGAAGAAGATTGTCCGCGGGGTGGGTTGTGTCCTGCTCATAGGCGTCACGGTCGCAGCGAATGTCGCGGTGGCCAAGTTCGGCAAGACCCTGAACTCCTGGGTCAGCACCGACTATGTGGATGTGAGCACCACCGACTACAACGCCCGCATGGCACAGGACGAGAAGCTGGCCGAGGAAGAGGAAGCAGAAGGCGCGGTCCTTCTGCAGAACAAGGACGATGTCCTGCCGTTCTCGAAGGATGTGGACAAGGTCAATGTCTTTGGCTGGAGCTCCACCCAGTGGGTGGCATCAGGCTCAGGATCTGGGCAGGTGGCCGGAAAGACCGAAGGCCTCCTCGATGCCCTCGTGGATTACGGCATCTCCTACAACGAAGAGCTCACGGACATGTACAAGCGCTACGCAAGTGCCCGTCCGCGCTCGTCCAATGGCTCGCTCAACTCGTTTGCTGACGACTACTGCCAGCTCGTGGAGCCATCGATTCAGAACCGTGCCTGGTATACGAAGAGCATGCTCGACAATGCGAAGAGCTACTCCGATGCTGCCATCGTCGTGATTTCCCGTGTCGCAGGCGAGTCCATCGACTGTCCCGGCACGCAGACGAAGGTCTCGAATACGGGATACGAGACGGTGGATTCGAACAGGAGCTATCTCGAGCTCTCGACGCAGGAGCTCGACCTCCTGACGTATGTAGGCCAGAACTACGACAAGGTCGTCGTGCTCGTGAACTCCACGAACGAGATGGAGCTTGGCCCCATCGAGTCCATCCCGGGCGTGGATGCGTGCTTGCTTGTGGGCTGTACAGGCTCTGTCGGCACAAAGGCGATTCCCAAGCTTCTCTGGGGTGACGTCAACCCTTCGGGGAGGACCTCCGACACCTATGCCTACGACCTCTCGACCGCTGCAAGCTATCCGAACAGCGGCACCTGGGGCATCGGCACCTATACGAACTCCAAGGGCCACTATCCAGCAGATGGAACGCTCAACGGCAACGTCGGTACGATCTCTGCCTACGATGGGGTCTCCTACTATGACTACCAGGAAGGCATCTATGTCGGCTACAGGTGGTATGAGACAGCCGATGCAGAAGGCTTCTGGGACGATGTGGACAACGAATATGGCAAGGGATACGACGGCGTCGTGCAGTACCCCTTCGGCTACGGCCTCTCCTATACGGACTTCAGCTGGGAGGTCGTGGACTCCTCTGTCGAGGACGGCGACACCATCTCCGAAGACAGCCAGATAACCCTCACCGTGCGTGTCACGAACACGGGACAGAATGCCGGCAAGGATGTCGTGGAGCTCTACTACACCGCTCCCTACTACACAGGCGGCATCCAGAAGTCATCCGTGGAGCTTGGTGCCTTCGCAAAGACGAAGCTCCTGGTTCCTGGGGAGAGCACCGATGTGACGCTCACGTTCGCTGCGCGGGACATGGCATCGTATGACTGCTATGACGCAAACAAGGATGGCTTCAAAGGATACGAGCTCGATGCCGGCACCTACACGATCTCGCTCAGGCATGATGCCCATACGCCGGATGAGACGGAAGGCTCCACGATCTCGGTCGAGCTGCCAAGGACGGCAGAGCTCACGACCGATGCCACGACCGGCGCCACGGTAGAGAACCGCTTCACGGGAGATGCGGCGGAAGACGGCGTCTCGATCGACGGGAGCAATGCGGGATACCCCCTGACCTGGCTCGACAGGGCAAGCTTCACGGCCACCTATCCCAAGAAGACGGCAAACAGGAGCATGACAACGAAGGTGATAGAGAAGAACCTCTATCACGCTGAGGATGCAGAGGCTGCCATCGAGAGCACGGATGCAGCTGTGAAGTATGGCGCCTCAGGCACGAAGGCGCTGGGGGATGATGGGTCCTTGACAGAGCTTGGCTATGCCCTAGGTCTCGACTACGGCAACCCCCAATGGGAGTCGCTCCTGAACCAGATGAGCCAGGTCGAGCAGGAAGATCTTGTGCTCCATGGGTATTCCAACACGGCTGATGTCGCAAGCATCGGAAAGCCGCAGACCAAGGAAGTGGATGGCCCCTCGCAGGTAGGCTCCTTCAACCAGCTCAAGTATGGTACCGGCTTCAGCAACGGCACGGTGCTTGCGCAGACCTGGAACACGGAGCTTGCTGGCCGGATCGGCGAGGCGCTGGGAGCAGAAGCTGCCTATATCGGGGTCGATGGCATATACGCGCCTTCCGCAAACCTCCACCGCTCTGCCTTCGGCGGCAGGAACTACGAGTATCTCTCCGAAGATCCTGTGCTGACAGGAAAGATGGCGGCAGCAGAGGTCAGAGGCATCAAGAATACGGGCACCTACTGCTTCGTGAAGCACCTGATCTGCAACGACCAGGACACGATGAGGGACGGCCTCTACGAGTGGATGACGGAGCAGACGCTGCGCGAGCTCTATCTCGAGCCGTTCCGCATCCTCGTGGAAGAGGGCGGCGCGACGGGCATGATGAGCTCGTACAACAGGATTGGTGCCGTCTGGGCAGGAGGATCCGAAGCACTCCTCACGGGCGTCCTCAGGAATGAGTGGGGCTTCAAAGGTGCTGTCATCACCGACTATGCCGACCACCACACGTACATGAATGCCGACCAGATGCTCAGGGCTGGCGGAGACCTCTATATGGATGGCATCATGCGCGACGGTGCCTTTGTGTATGAGACTGCATCTGCAACCTTCCAGCAGGATCTGAGGCGGGCCACGAAGGACATCCTCTGCGTCTGGCTCAATGCCCGTGCCACGAACCTCCAGTACAACGAGACAGCGGAGAAGACGTTCGTGCGCCCGATCAAGCATGCGGGCATACCGGTCATCTCTATCACCGTCGGAGCCCTCGATGCGGGCATCCTGACGCTCGGTGCTGTGAATGGCTGGAAGAGGTACAAGAAGAAGCACCACATCCCGCCCAGACGCTCAGGCGTGCGCGACGAATAAGATCTGCTGAGAGCCTCTGCTTTGAAGCAGGGGCTCTCTTCATATCTGCTGCCTCTTATGCTTGAGCCAAGTTCTGCCGAAATGATGGCGGAACGATTGCTTGATGGCATCCTGACTGAAGAATGACATATGAATAGAAGATTAACAATATTGGATATGGTCCAGATGGTTCCGCATGGGGCAGCGGAACTCCGGCGCAGCCGCATCCGGCAGGCTTTCCCACGTCGTGGCAGGTATCATGACACGCTGTCAGCTCTCTGCACGGACAGATTCCCTACCTGCGAATATGCTGAGTTAGCTGAATGGCTTGCGCGCTACGGGTCCATTTGATGCAGCGTAAACGTGAATCTGATATCGCTCGCGCGATATCAGATGTTTCAGCCTATTTGTGGCGCGTTGATAATGTCATGCTTGCAGACTATATTGAAAATGTATAAAGCAATCTAAATGTCGAAGATACTGGGATGCGATTTTCCGCATTGCGAGGAGAGCCCTGAGAACCCTCATCGTGCAAGGAAGGTTGCGCCACGAGGGCTCCGAAGGAGGCGGCACCGAACATGGCTGAGAATATGGCAGGCGCCTTGGAGAATGCAGCCCCCAAGCCCCAGCACGGGAGCCTTCTCGATTTCAAGGACGCAGAGATGGGGGATGGGACATACAGCTGCCTGGACTATGAGGCAGCGGCTGCTGCCAAGAAGCTCGAGAGCCGCTACGGGTACCGCTTCGCGAAGCGTGCCTTCGATATTGCCTTCTCCCTCCTCGTGATTCTCCTCTTCGGCTGGGTCTATATCATCACGTCCATTGCAATCAAGCGTGACAGCGAAGGTCCAGTCCTTTTCAACCAGGAGCGCATCGGAATGAACGGCAAGCCATTCAAGATGTACAAGTTCCGCTCGATGTATACCGATGCGGAAGAGGGGCTTGAGAGCCTCAAGAACCTGAACGAGAAGGATGGCCCCGTCTTCAAAATCAAGGACGACCCGCGCATCACGCATGTCGGCCACTTCATCAGGAAGACGAGCATCGATGAGCTGCCGCAGTTCTTCAATGTGCTCAAAGGCGACATGTCCATCGTGGGTCCGCGTCCCGCACTGGCACGCGAGGTGTGCCAGTATACGCCCTACCAGCGCCAGCGCCTCCTCATCAAGCCGGGTATCACCTGCTACTGGCAGACGCGCAGGAACAGGGACGACATCAGCTTCGACGAGTGGGTCGGGCTCGACCTGCTCTACATCAAGAAATGCAGCGCTTGGGCTGACTTCAAGCTCATCGTCCAGACGGTCGGCGTCGTGCTGACGGCACAAGGCAACTAGCTAGGAGGGGGCGGAATCCGCAGTGGGCTCCGCGCCTTCTTCGTCTTTGGGTTATGCATCTTCGGTTTTCATGGTCCGCTCCAGATGCGCAATGATTATTGCGATGTGGACTACAATGTTGAAGTACATTTGAAAAATAGTGCTGCCGTTTTTCATGAGAGGGTCCGCAAATGACCTTGCTAGAACTGTTCCACCTGCTGAAGAAGCACCTCAGGTTCGTGATCCTGCTGCCTGTCGTCTGTGCCCTCGTCGTAGGACTCTTCTCGGTATTCTTCGTCCGCAACGCCTATACTGCCACGGCCGGCATGTACGTCTTGGCACAGGATGAGAGCCAGGGCTCAACGAATCTCTACTCTGACCTCAATGCCTCCCAGATGCTAACGAACGATGTGGCGAAGCTCCTGAAGAGCGACCGAATCGTGAACCAGGTAGGCTCCGAGGTGGGTGTAGACCAGCTCAAGGGCTACAAGGTGAGCGTCACGAGCGAGACTACCTCCCGCGTCATCACGCTCTCTGTCACGGGGCCGGATCCCCAGACGGCAGCAGACATCGTGAACAAGATGATCGAGGATGTCTCCGATGTCGCACGCTCTGTCATGAACGTACAGTCTGTGAATGCAATCGATCAGGCCTACGCACCATCAGAGCCTTCTGGCCCAAACCGTCTGCTCTATATGGGCGTGGCATTCCTTGTTGGTCTCTTTGCTGCTATCGTGATTGTCGTCCTCGGCGACATGCTCAATACTCGTGTACGCGGTCCTGAGGATCTCGAAGAGCTCATCGATGTGCCCATCATTGGCCGCATCCCGACAGTTGAAGGGGGGCGCTAGAGATGCCTAGGAAGAGCTTCGGCACCGATAAGGTAGTTCTGCAGAACGCGCTCAAGACCCTTGCTGCAAATATCCGCTTCTCGTCGGTCGACAAGCCGATTCATTCGCTGACGGTTGTATCTTCCATCCCCTCAGAGGGGAAGACGACGGTCTCGGTCGGCCTTGGCAAGGCATTTGCTGCCGGCGGCTCCACGGTCCTCATGGTCGAGTGCGATATGCGCCGTCGTTCGCTCGCCAATGCGCTGGCGACCCATGGAAACCATGGTCTTTATTCCGTTCTTTCTGGACGCCACTCCGTCCAGGAGGCTGTCGTCACGGCAGGCATGCCGAACCTGTACCTGCTTGATGCAGAGCCAAGCATTCCGAATCCAGCTGATGTCTTGCAGTCAAAGAGGTTCCACGAGCTCGTTGATACGCTGACCTCGATGTACGACTATGTGATCTTCGATATGCCACCTGTGAACACGTTCGTCGATGCGGCTATCGTCTCCTCCATCGTCGATGCAACGCTCCTTGTTGTACGTCAGGGCTATACGCACCGCGAGGATGTGGTTGATGCCTATACGCAGCTCAAGCAGGCTGGTGCCCACGTGATTGGCACGGTCTTGAACTGCGCTGAGGTGGAGAATTCGGGCAAGTACTATGACTACTACCACGAGAAGAAGGATGCCTCCTACGACATGCTTGCAGGTAACGAAGTGCCGCAAAGCTTCAGGTCTGCGCCTCCTGCTGCAGCGAAACTGGCCGCAGCAAAGCCTGCTCCGAAAAAGGCAGAGCCTGCATCGGCAGCTTCGGCTACGCCGCATCTGAAGCCGCTGCCGAGGAAGCAGAGCCATCTTGCCGGCAAGGCAGGAGGTGCTTCGCCGGATGAGACGACGGAGCTTCTACAGAGCGCTGGATATGCTACGCGGGCACCGTATGGAAAACGTATGCCGTATGGCACACGGAGCCAGAACAAGTAGGTATACCTTGCCGCCGCGCCACAAATAAGCGGTATCTTGGGCTGGTGGCATGCTGCTGCCAGCCCTTCTTGATGGAGTGCAGCGGCAGCGTCTAATGAGATCTATACAAGTGCCAGGCATGAGCGGAAGGATTCAATCTCATGGCAGAGCATATGCAGCATGATGGACAGCATAGCGGGGGAGCGGGAAAACACTTCCGCGGGGAGAAGGAAGAAGAGGCTCAGACGCGTGTCGTGAGGCCGAAGCCCGTGCGCGCTGTCTCTGATGTGTACGGAGAGAGCGGCTCTGCAGAATTTTCCCAGAGCCATTCATATCTACCAGCATCAAGCTATAGTCACCAGGAAGCAGGTGTGCCTGCGCCGCAGACCGACTGGAATCCCTACACAGCCGCAGGCTTCAGCGAGGCTCCGCATGGCCATCACCACCATCACCACAAGTCGCACAGGACGCTTGCGATTGTGCTCTGCATTGTGGCTGCTGTCGTTGTAGCGCTTGGCGTCTCTGGCTATTTCTTCTACAAGAGTGCCAAGACCGTAGCGGCAGATGCCTCGATGCTCGTGTCCGAGACCACGTCATTCTCGAATAGCCTTGCTTCCGGGAATACTTCCTCACTCGAGGCAAGCGCGCAGAAAATCGAGGGCCTTGCATCCTCGATGGAGGAAGAGACCCAGAGTCCGCTCTGGGGCGTGGCTTCGGTAGTTCCCGTGGTCGGCTCTGATATCTCGAAGGTCCGTACGCTTGCCTCTGTGGCACATGACCTCTCGACGAAGGTCGTGACGCCTGCAGCGCAGAGCCTCTCGGGTGTCACGATGAGCTCTGTCTTCAGCGATGGAAAGATCGATATCGCGACGGTCCAGACCATCTGCAACACGGTGTCTGATCTCCAGCCTGCTATCGACTCTTCTGCCAAGCGTGTGGATGCGCTCGGGACGGCGCAGCTCGACCAGCTCAAGGAGCCGCTTGAGAAGGCAAAGACGACGCTCGACGAGCTTGACGCGGCGGCTACGGGAATGGCGAAAGTCGCACCCTCCCTGCCTGCCATGCTCGGTGCCGATGGTGCAAGAAACTATCTCGTCGTGGCACAGAACAACTCCGAGATCCGCTCCACGGGTGGCTTCCCAGGCTCGCGCATGCTGCTCACAATCGACAATGGACAGATTGAGCTCGGCAGCTTCGAGGCGGTTGGAGACCACTTTGCTGCAGGCACGATTCCTCTGACCGATGAGGAATACCACGTTGTGAATGACATCATGCAGACAGGTGCCACGTTCGCACCGGGAGACGTGAATGCCGTGCCAAGCTTCCCACGTGCGGCACAGCTCATGAAGTGGTGCTGGGAGGCAGAAGGCAATGACACGGTCGACGGCGTCATTGCAATCGATCCGGTGTTTCTCCAGAGTCTCTTGGGCCTTACGGGCGGCGTTACGACAGAGGATGGCACGGTCGTGGATGGCACGAACGCCGCAGAGATCCTCCTCAACAAGACGTATTACCTGCCTACAGCAGAGCAGGACCCCTTCTTTGCCGAGGTTGCAGGCCTTGCCATGAACAAGGTCATGAGCTCGCTTGGTTCTGTCGGCATGACCGATCTGGCAAAGACTGTGGGAGACGGTGTCTCCCAGGGACGATTCCTCATCTATATGGACAATGCGGATGAAGAGTCTGCCATCGCATCGCTTGGAGCAGAGGGCGAGGTCAACCAGGATTCCCAGAATCCGGTTGCGGGCTTCTATGTCTACGACAAGACAGGCTCGAAGCTTGACTGGTACCTCGATATGAAGAGCAGTGTGAGCGCGCCGACCACAAAAGCGGACGGAACGAAGTCCTATCAGGTGACGGTCACGCTCCACAACACGACGACGCTCGAGCAGATGGAAAACGAGCTTCCCAGCTATATCACAGGCTCGACGCCTGAGGTCCACAACTATTCGATGATCACATCGTTCATGGCAATGGCACCAGCAGGAGGAACTATCTCTGACTTCAGGGTGGACGCGGACGAAGTGAACTCCGAGTCCGAGGCAACGCTTTACGGCAACGATGTGTGGGCCGGTTATGTGAATATCTATCCTTCTGCTACGGCGACCTTCACGTATACGGTGACAACTGCCGCCGGAGCGAATGATCTTTTGATGTGGATGACCCCGACGGGACGCAGCTTCGAGTAGCGGCAAGCCGAATATCTGTACAAGTGCAGGCTCTGGCGTATGCCGGAGCCTGCATTTTTTGCGAAACATTTCTGTTTGAACTCAGACAGTTCGGGCTTCTATCTGTGTAATAGCCGAACCGTATACTCTTCTCGGTGCTTTGCGCATGGGCAACAGGCATATTAACCTATGAGGTCAACAATACTAATATAGGGCCGAGACAGACGGAAATCGAATATTTGAGCAAGAGGCTCAAGAAGAATCTGATATCCCGCCGTCGAATGATTAATGCGGTCATATCCAGTAATAGCTGGAGAGCAGGCTTTCCGAAATATGCGTGGCGAAGTCTCCGACAGATAGCTCATTTGAGCCTCCTCCTCGAGGGCACAGGATCGAGGGAAATCGCAAAGGTCTATGGGGAATGGACGTTTCAAAGAACTTGAGTGAGTATTTGCGCGGGCAGGCACCGGTGATTATTGCGGCTCGGCACCGGCTGCGTCGCGAATCGGCACCGGGGACGGCGCCGTGCAGCACCGTCCCCTCATGAGGCCTCAGCTCAATGCATCAGGATCTGGGGCTGGAAGATGCTGCCGTCCCGATGGCAGCACGCATGTTCATCTCTCCCATGTCGACCCATGCGGTCTTGTGGACGATGCGGTCCATGATCGCCTCGGCCGTGACATCGGCACCGAGCCGGGCATGCCAGTCCTTCTACCGGTACTGGGTGCAGAAGATCGTCGACCTATCGTCGTAGCGGAGTGTGTTTAGTCACTGATAATCGTTACGGGGTTTGTCCTTCTCTTCTTCGCGACCAAAGGACAATACTCACTGTTGTGGGGACGGCGCGGTGGCTCGTGTTTAGTCTGACGCCCCAGGGCTGTCTTTTGCTTGAGTCGCCCCGCGCCATCCCGGTGACCCGAGGGCCGGCCATGACTTGATAGGAGCATGGGCGCGGCTGCCGGCCAGCATCTGCAGTATAGCGCTCTCGTCAGTGACGCGTCTGCCCGTTCCGAAGGCCACCCGAAACCTGAGGCAGGGAAGGGAGACGCATGAACGAGAACGGAACGGTCGCGGCCGGCCTGGACACGCACAGGGACACGCACGCCCTCTGCGTGATTGACCGAGTGGGCCGCGTCCTTAGGACCGGGACGTATAGCGCCGACGCCGCCGGGTACGACGAGATCGCATCGGCAATCGGCGAGCCCGGGGACTGCGCCGTCGTCGGAATCGAGGGGACCGGGTCGTACGGGGCGGGGGTCGCGAGGAGGCTCGCCGAGCTCGGGTACGATGTCGTCGAGGTCGTGAGGCCCAGGCGCGAGAAGCGCATGGCGGGGCGGGACAAGAACGACCCCGCCGACGCGGAGCGGGCGGCGCGCGACGCGCTCGCTGGCAGGGCCTCCGGGGCCCCGAAGGCCGGGAGCGGCTGGGTTGAGGCGCTCAGGTTCCGCATGGTCGCGCGGGAGACGGCCGTCGGCGAGTCGACCCGAGCCGCGAACTCGGTCCACGCGCTCGTGGTGACCGCTCCCGCGCCCGTCCGCGAGCGGCTCGCCGGCATGCGGACCCCGACGCTCATGAAGGAGCTGTCGCGCAGGCGCAGGGCGCGCGACGAGCTCGAGCGATCGCTCTGGGACTCCCTGCGTTCGCTCGCGCTCGCATGGAGGGCCGCGAAGGAGGCAGCCGCCGAGCAGGAGGCGGCGATGCGCTCCATCCTGGAGGCGAACGCGCCGGCGCTGCTCGACGTGAGCGGCTGCGGCGCCATAAGCGCCGCCAGGCTCGCCATAGCCGCGGGCGACAACCCGGAGAGGGTGTCGGGGGAGGCCGCGTTCGCGTCGCTTTGCGGGGCGTCGCCGATCGAAGCGTCCAGCGGCAAGGTCAAGCGCTACCGCCTGAACCGCGGCGGCGACCGACAGGCGAACCGCGCGCTCCACACCATCGCCCGCCAGCGCATGAGGCGCGACGACCGCACGAAGGCCTATGTCGAAAAGCGCACCAAGGAAGGCAAGAGCCGACGCGAGATAGAGCGCGTCCTCGTCCGCTACATCGCCCGCGAAGTCTATCGGGCCATCATGCACCCGATGAGCGCGAGCCGGGCTTCCAGTGAGGGGGCGGCCAGGTCGGCGAGGGCGGCGCGCGTGCGCATGGGGGTGACCCAGTCGCAGGCCGCGTCCGCGCTTGGGGTCGCCAGCGCTCGAATAAGCGAGCTCGAGAGATGCGTGCTCATCGACGAAACCCTCCTGCAGAGGTATCGAGGATGGCTTGAATCGATAGCTTCCGATGGGCGATGGAAATCTATTGAATCAACCCTTGACAGCAAATAGGAGCCTCAAGCCCAGATTTAGGTTTTGAGCATGGATTTCTTTCGGGTCCGTGCACGGAACTTTTTCGGGTTTCGTCACGGACCCGCCAGACCTTCCTATCTTCCCGACTTCCCGAGCATCAGGCTCTCCTCGAGCCTGTGGCTGGGGCCTCCGAACTCGACGAGCCTGCCATGGCGCACGACGCGGTCGACGATCGCGGCAGCCAGCTTGTCGTCGGCGAACACCGTGCCCCACCTGCTGAACTCGACATTGGTGGTGAATATGACGCTCCTCCTCTCGTAGCTCTCGGAGATCACCTGGTACAGGAGCCTTGCGCCGTCCACATCGAAGGGGACGTAGCCGAACTCGTCCAGGACGAGGAGCCTTGCCCTGGCGATATCCGCGAGCAGCCTGCCGGGCGTCCCCTCCCTCTTGGCCTTCCCCAGCTGGAGCACCAGCTGCGCGGTCTGGAAGAACCTCACGGGATAGCCTGCCGAGGTCGCCGCGATGCCGAGCGCCGTGGCCATGTGGGTCTTGCCGCGCCCCGTCTGGCCGTAGAAGACGAGGTCCTCGGCGTCGCGCACGAATGCCAGCGAGCACATCTCGTCGCGCCCCCAGCCGTCTGGGAAGGCCACGTTCGACCAGTCGAACCCGTCGAGCGCCTTGGGCACGGGGAACCTCGCCTGCCGCAGCAGCCTCGCCCTCTTCGTCCTGTCGCGGTGGGCGATCTCCGACCCGAGCATCGCCGTGCATGCCGCCACCTGCCCTGGCGTCGCGGAGGCGAGGAAGGCGTCTATCGTGTCGCCCGATATGAAGAGCGCCCTGGCTGCCCCGCGGAAGGCGGCCTGCGAGGCCTCACGCTCCGAGCTCGTCTGTGTTAAAGTCAACCCCGGATCTACCGATATGGGCAAGATTCCTGCACCAGCCGGGGCAATATAGATCCACCAGCACGGGCAATGGGATCAGCCGGAATCGGTGCCTGCGCCCTTCCTCGAGAGGCTGCCTGCAGGCAGGTCCTTGGTCCTGTAGGACCTTCCGGTGATTCGTATGAGGTGGCAGTGGTGGCAGAGCCTGTCGGCTATGGCGGATGCCGTCACCGCATTGCCGAAGACGTCGGCCCACATGCCTATCCCCACGTTCGTCGTCACGATCGTCGACCTCCTCTCGTACCTCCTGGAGACGAGCTGGAAGATGAGGTCTGCGCCCCGCTTGTCGATCTGCAGGTAGCCCAGCTCGTCCAGCATCGGCAGCGACAGGTGCGGGCAGGAGCGCATCCTGCGCTCCAGCTGGCCCTTGTCGGCCGCGCGCCCGGGGTCCTCGACGAGATGCTGGCAGCCGACGAAGTACGTCAGCCTGCGGTGCCTCACGGCCTCCACGCCGAGCGCGACCGCGAGATGGGTCTTGCCCACGCCCGGGCTCCCGACGAATATCACGTTCTCGTGCCTGTCCACGAAGCCGAGCGTGGCGAGGTCCTCGATCTCCGCCCTGGGCACGCTCGGCTGGAAGGACCAGCCGGAGTCCTGGAGCGTCTTCACGTAGGGGAAGCTCGCCTTCCCTGTCTGGCTGCCGATGATGCGCTCGCGCCTGAGCCTCACCTCGTCGGAGGTCATCTCGAGCAGCGCCTCCGGGAACGACCTGCGGCCGTCTGCCACCATGGACATGCATTCGGCCGCGTTGGCTGCCATCGGGCCGGGCCCGAGCTCCTCGAGGCTGCCTATGATGCGCGCATAGGGCGTGGCGGCGTCTTCCGTGCCCATCACCGCTCCTTCCCGAGATTGCCGAGCAGCCCGGGGCTGCGCCTGGCAGCCTCCTCTATGTCGCCGTCCGTGGCCCAGCGCCTGTCCCCGAGGGCCTCGATGTAGTGCCGCTCCTGGCAGCTGATGCTCTGCTGCGATGCTGCCGTGTCGTGCACGGCGACAAGCTCGTTCCCCAGACAGGTCCTGAGCTCGCCTCCCGGCATGCCCACGAGCCTCACGGTCCTGCCGATGCAGCGCCTCGGCACGGACCATTCCCTGCCTGCATATCCCACGAGCATCGTGGAGGGCACCCTCTGGCGGGAGACCTCGCCCAGCAGGGGCAGCGCCTCCGATGCGGAGGGCACGGGCTTCAGCAGGTCCTTCTCCTTCATGAAGAGCGCTGCGGGCGGCATGCCCGTATCCTCGTTCGGCTCCTCGCTGCTCCTGGCCTCCATGCGCGCCATGGCAGCGTCTATGTCCTCCCAGCCGCCCACGTCCCGGCCATGGGCGGGCAGCCGGTTCACGAAGCGGTTCGCGCTCTCGTCCTTGCCCTTCGTCTGGGGCGTCCTGGCGGCGCAGAGCCCTGTCCTGAAGCCCATCCTCCCGGCGAAGGCGAACGCCCTCTCCACCCTGTGCCTCTTCCCGCCGGAATCTGTCGTGACGAGCGCGGACATGCTGCCGGCGATCCGCTCGGGAGGGACCCCGCCGAGCCTCTGGGCGGTCTGGTAGGCGCATCCCACGAAGCCGTCCGTCGTGATCGTGCTGGAGCGGATGCAGTTGTGCCTCCCCGGGTATCCGAGGGCTGCGCTCCACACGCTGGACAGGAACTCGGCGGCGTCCCGCCCATGCAGGAGCAGCCTCTCCTTCCAGCCGGACCGGAGCTGCCTTCCCGGCTCCGTCCCGTGGCGGGGATGCGCGTCGGGGAGGGGCTGGCCCGCCTTCAGCCCGCGTGCATCCATCCAGTGCCTGGAGGCGCCGTGCTTGGGGAGCTTCACATCCGGATGCCTGCCGGGGAGCCGCTCGTGCATCGCCTTCATCGTGACGCCGGGAATCTGTGCCCTGTCCCCTGTCTCATCCCTGTATCTGCCGGAGCCGCTGCGCCTTGCAGGGCGCCCGTCCTCCATCACTGCGCCTTCCTTCCAGCACTTCGCGGCCGCATGCCGGTCCATCCCGCATCTGCGTGCCATCTCCGGGGAGCTGGGGCGCACGCCCATCACCCTGGGCATATCCATCTCTCCGATCAGGCTGGCCTCCATCCTGGCTGCCTCCGGATCCGTCTCCGCATATCCGTACGGAGCGGATTCTCGCTGCCCTGGATGGCGAAGCTGTATTGACCTGGATGGTGGAAGCGCATTGCCCCGGCTGGAATATCGCTTTGCCCTGACTGGCAGCTTCTAGATTGCCATTAACAGTCTGCGGCATGCCGCCCACCCCCTTCGAGCAGCCTCAGCGCCCCGTCGTAGACGTCCAGGTCGACCTTCTCGTCGTACTCCACGCGCTCGTCCCCGGCTGCCGCCCTGGCGGCGGAGAGGGCGACGGTGGCGCGGTCGAGGCTGCCGGTCGCCGCGAGCGAGCGCGACATGCCCTCCACGGCGGCCTCCCAGCCGCGCTCCGCGCTCTCGTCGCGCAGCACCCTGAGGTCGGCCTTCAGGCTGTCCGCCGGCTCGCCGTCGAGGAAGGCGACGAGCTCTTCAGGGAGCGATGCCCTGACGCTCGAGTCCCTCCATCCGGCAGGCCTCATGCACAGCAGCCTGAGCTGCAGGGTCGGGTCGGAGCTGTCGGTCGGAGCCCCGCCCCACTGGCGCTCGTAGGTGGCGATCGCCTCGCCGGTGGAGATGTCGCAGACCGTGACGTCGAACGCGCCCAGGGCGACGGCGACCTCGCAGCGTGCATAGGCGGGGCCGGCGGAGTAGCGGTGCACGCCTCCGAGCGTGAAGGTGCCCTGCTTGCTGCACCTCCTCGTCTCCCACCTGACGCACGAGAACGCGGCCGGCGGCAGCGGCGAGAGCGCCTCCCTGTCCTCCCCGAACAGCTCGAGCTCGGGCGTGCCGAGCCTGTAGTGGCGCTTGCCCTCGCTCAGGTCGAGGCAGTCCTGGAGCAGCCTCTCGTTGAACGAGGCGACGTCGTGGAAGGACGGGACAGGCACGAAGAGGTTCCTCCTGTGGCAGCCGACCTTGTTCTCGACATTGCCCTTCTCGTTGCCCGAATAGGGGTTGGTGAAGGTGTAGTCGAGCCCGTAGTGCGCCGCGAAGAGCCGGAAGAGCTCCGACGTCCTGACCTCGCCCCCGACGCGCCGGCCGACCTCGGTGGCGTTGTCGAAGACGGCCCTGCGGGGCACGCCGCCTATGAATGAGCTGTAATCTTTTGGTGGACAGCGGGATGGCAGGAACCTGCAGCCGATATGCTCAGATGAGATGCCCTCCCATCACCACCAGCAGATTGGAGCAGAGAGATGTCGGTGAGCGCAGGCGAGATCGAGAAGGCAGAGTCCAGGGCCAAGGCGAAGGCTCCCAGGCAGTATACGGAGGAGTACCGGCTCGAGGCGGTCGAGTACTACAGGAAGGCCCGGGAGGCGGATCCGAAGAAGAGCATCAGGGAGTGCGCCTCGGAGCTCGGGATCAACGACAAGACCCTCAACGACTGGGTCATCAAGTACGGGAGGACGGGAAAGGTCACCCAGGCCAGGACCGGAGAGCAGAAGGAGCTCGACGAGGCGAGGAAGCGCATCAGGGAGCTCGAGAGCGAGAACGAGTTCCTAAAAAAGCAGCAGCCTTCTTCGCCAGGAGCCTCTGACGGAGGACAGGTTCCGGCTGATGCTGGAGGAGAAGGCGGACTACAGCGTCTCGATGATGGCGCGGGTGCTGGGCGTGAGCAGGTCGGGATTCTACCGGTGGCTGAAGGCGGGCGGCAGCGGGGAGGATTCGTGGGGTCCCCTCAAGGAGGCCATCATCGAGATATGGGAGGAGAGCGGGAGGCGGTTCGGCTTCCGCAAGGTCTGGTCCAAGCTGGCAGGGGATCCCAAGTACGGCCGCTTCGCAGGCACGGTCCCCTGCCGCGTGCGGAAATGCATGTCCGGGCTGGGGATGCGCGGCATCTGCCCCAACGCCTCCAGGAGGACGACAGTGCCGGACAGGGACGCGCCTGAGCGGCCTGACCTCATAGAGAGGAACTTCTCGAGTCCTGTCCCGACCACGAAGCTCGTGGGCGACATAGCCTATCTCAGGACCACAGGAGGATTCATCTACCTGGCCGTGGCCATGGACCTGTGCACGCGCATGGTCGTCGGCTGGAGCATACGGGACAGCATGAGGGCAGGCCTCGTGGTCGCAGCCCTCGATATGGCATATTCGCGCGGATACGTCGCCGGAGGGGCCATATTCCACAGCGACCGCGGCAGCCAGCACGCGGGCGCAGAGCTCGCCGCCTGGGCAGCGGCGCACGGCGTGAGGCTCTCCGTGGGCCGCACAGGGAGCTGCCACGGCAATGCGGTCGCGGAGCAGTTATGTGCTTGAGCACATAAGGACTCTAATGCGCTGGATGCGATTATGTGCCGAGTGGGTGCCGGACGGCAGGCGGAGGGGCATATCGGCAATCCGCTGAGCACATAACGCTGTAACGTCTTCCCTGTCGGGACTGCATCCTGCAGAGAGGAGACGGAATGGACAGGATACAGCAGCTTGAAGGCTTCCACAGGCATCTGCTCGACAACGGCTACTCGGAGACTGCATCGAAGAACTACCGCTTCCGGGTCAGCACGTTCCTGAAGAGGAGGCCGGAAGCGCTCGGAGCGGGAGAGGACGAGGCCAGGAGGATCGTCGAGGGCTACATCTCGGAGCTGCCGCGCAACACGGCGTCGACCATCCCCGCAGCGGCTGTGAGGAGATGGTGGACCTACAGGTTCGGGAAGCCCTACCGCGAGCGCATCGTCCCGTCGGAGCTCCGGCCGGATGCAGCCATCGATGCGGAGCTTGCGGAATTCGGGAAGTATCTCTCCATCCACGGCAGCATAAAGCCCGTGACCATCAGGAACAGGATCGCCTCCATAAAGCTGTTCCTGCACGCCGTCTTTCCCGATGGCACCTTCGAGCGCAGGGCGATCACCCTGCATGACTTCGCCGGCTGCCATACGGCCGCAGCCACGGCCGAAGGCGCGTCGATGCGCGCCCTCCAGGGAAGCGACCTGAGATCGTACATCCGCTTCCTGAGATGGAAGGGCATGGAGTGCGTGCCACTCGATGCGGTGTCGCTGAACGGCCCTGCGCGCCGCGGGCACACGGTTCCCGGGCGGCTTTCCGAGGAGGATTTCGAGGCCCTTCTGGCATCCTGCGATTCCGGCACGGTGCGCGGGGCGAGGGATGCGGCGATGGCCCTGTGCATGGGCATGCTCGGACTCAGGGCATGCGATGTCGCGAACCTGGCCCTGGACGACATCTCATGGGCAGACGGCACGATTGCCGTGCGCGGGTCGAAGAGCAGGACAGGGAGGGTGCTGCCCCTGGGCGAGCGGACAGGGGCGGCGCTGGAGCGCTATGCCACGATGCGGGGGAAGGCCGAAGGAACCCGCTCCCTCTTCCTGAGCACGGCCGGAACGCCCATGCGGTCGCACCAGGTCCAGACGGCGATGTCGCTGGCTGCCGGCCGTGCGGGAATCGAGGCGTACCACGGGACGCATGGGCTGCGCAGGATGGTGGCCACGAACATGGCCAATGCGGGGATCGACGCGAAGACTATCGCGGACGTGCTGGGGCACGAGCGCGTGGACACGACGATGGGATACGTGAAGGTCAGCACGGAGAACCTCCGCAGGGCTGCGGCGCCGTGGCCCGGAGAGGGGCTGCGATGAGCGGGATCGAGGAGATGGCCAGCAGATACATAGAGTACAAGCAGGCGCTCGGGTTCGACTTCGCCGGAGAGGCCCAGAGGCTGCGCGCCTTCGCAGCCTTCCTCGGCGGCGACGATGCGACCGAGGAGCCGGCGCTCGCCTGGGCATGCAGCGGCGCCGGCCATCCGAGGTCGTACCAGGCACAGCGGTACGAGACGGTCAGGCGCTTCTCGGGATTCGCCCATGCGCCCGACCCTGCCTTTCCCGCAATGCGGCCCGGGCTCCTCGGACGCACATCCGACCGGGTCGTCCCGTACATCTACAGCGAGGAGGATGTCTGCCTGCTCATGCGCGCTGCGCTCTCGGAAGGCTCGCCAGACGGCCTCAGGGGCAAGGGCCTCTCGTTCCCGATCGGGCTCATGTGGTCATGCGGGCTCCGCATAGGCGAGGCGCTCGGCCTCGAGGATGCCGACTTCGATGCGCATGCCGGGACCCTTGCTGTAAGGGATTCCAAGTTCGGATCGTCCAGGACGATCCCGGTATCGCCGGGCACCGCAGAGCGCATCGCAGGATACGTCG
>NZ_JAZGJP010000020.1:0-31501 GCF_036408795.1 Olsenella kribbiana | reverse complement strand
GACTGCCAGCCCCAGCTCCCGGGTCGCCCGGTGAAGGCGAGGAAGAAGGGCGTGAAGGGAGCGAAGAGCGTTGCTGCCTAGGCTAGCCCCTTGTCACACAAACTACCGAAGCCTCAGAAAAAGCTGAGCGATGCGATGGCAGTCAATGCCCCAGCAAAACGAACCTTCCGAAGCAGATAAAGCAGACCCGCAGCAGCACATCCAATTCCGCCAGCGCGATTCCGAACGGTGAAACCAGCACCGCTCTCCGCGAAGGAGCTGAGGCCATAGCGAAAGGTGGGACCGGCAAATCATACAAGACAGCCGAAGACATGCTTGCCGCGATACGAGCAGAGTGCTGATGGGCTATCTGCAATGGATCTAGATACTGTCCTTTATATCCCCGAGGCAAGGTATCTTTGAGGCTTTTCTTGCCTACCGAGCTTCACGTCTTCTCCTTCAGCGTTATATACGCCTAGTTTCATCTCTTATCATTGCATGGAAGAACCCGCAGAAGAACAATCCCAGCGGGGGTGCTATCCGCCGTTTCGAATCGATGTGTCCCATCTCTGGCAGATAATGTGTTCGAGCTGGCAAAACAGTCCGTTAACGTACGTTTTGATATGGAGCGTTGCTATGGAGATAAGGACTCTCAGATACTTCTTGGCGGTCGCCCGCGAAGAGAGCATGACAGAGGCAGCCAATGTCCTGCATGTGACACAGCCGACGCTCTCGCGCCAGATTGCGGAGCTCGAACAGGAACTGGGATGCACACTCTTCAGGCGCACGAACCGCTCGACGACGCTCACCGAGGACGGCATGAGGCTCCGCCAGCGTGCAGAGGAGATTCTGGCGCTTGTGGAGCAGACCGAGTCCGAAGTGGGTCCTGGTGCAGAGCTCCAGGGCACGGTCCGCATCGGCGCAGCAGAGACCCAGGCCATGTCTTCTGTGGTCGAGGCATTCCGCCAGCTCCAGGCACTCCACCCCAAAGTCAATCTCAACCTCTCGACCGGCAATGCCGACACGATCGAGGAGAGACTCGAGAGAGGTGTCGTGGATTTTGCTGTCGTGCTTGATCCCTTCAAGGTCGACAAGCACGACCACCTCGAGCTTCCCCAGAAGGAACGCGTCGGTCTCCTTGTCCGTCCTGACCACCCGCTGGCACGAAAAGCCAGCGTCCATCCGGAAGACCTCGAAGGCCTCGACCTGATGGTCTCCTCCCGTACGGCACACGAGACCTTCGACCTCATCTCCTGGTCTTCCGGCGTGCTCCAAGAGGGAAGCTGCCACATCGTTGCCCGCTTCGATATGATCGGCAACGCCCTGCTGCTTGTGCGCGATGGCCTTGCTTCTGCCATCTCGATCGAAGGCGTCTGCCCTGACGACCTTGTCTTCGTGCCTCTCGAGCCGACGCTCACAGCAGGCGCCCACCTCATCTGGAAGAAGTTCCGTCTCCTCTCGAAGACAGGAGAAGCCTTCATCAGCGAGATGCGCCGCGTCGTAGCCGAGCGCTGAAGAGGTTCCTTTCCTCGTGCAGTTCAGACAGGATGGCAGAGTCCTCAGAACGTGGCACTGTCATCCGCCTGCCGAGCAGGAGCCTGGCAGGCGCAAAGCAGCGGATACTGCCATTTAGTCCACGCGTCGCAGGCACGCTCCTCCAAGCTCTGGCTGGCAGCAAGACGACTGTCAGCGCTTGGTTGTGCCGCCATGTCCCGGACGGCGGCTTCTTCGGCTTTGCAGCGGCTGCAGCTGGTAGCAAAAGCACCTCATGCATGCTGCCAGCATCTGATAGCACGGAGCAGAAGAGCCGGGCGGCTCTTCCCGTCTCTGTCTTCGTACAAAGGAACGGGCTCTCTTTCCTCTGCCCGTTCCGTGCATGCAGAGCCTGTCCGCCACCGGATAAGCCGCACAGCAGACTCCGGATGCCGAGATGTTCCAGCTATGGGAAAGGGCCTGGAGCCATGGTGCCTCCAGGCCCTCCCGTCTGGCCATCTCTAGGCAAGTGCCAGGTAATCCTTGTCCTCGACCGGCTCGAGCCACTCGTTCGTGGCGCCCTCAGCCGGCACCGCGAGCGCGATGTGCTGGAACCAGGAATCCTTTGTTGCGCCATGCCAGTGCTTGACCTCGGGCGCAATGCTCACGACATCGCCCGGCGTAAGCTTCTGGACCGGCTTGCCCCACTCCTGGTACCAGCCCTCGCCTGCGATGCAGATGAGGACCTGGCCGCCCTTGTGATGCACGTGCCAGTTGTTGCGGCAGCCCGGCTCGAAGGTCACGTTGCAGGCACTAAGCTGCGGGTCTCCGAGCGATGCCAGATAGCTGTTGCCGATGAAGTACTTCGCATAGGCCGTATTCGGGTCGCCCACCGGGAAGTCCTCGGAAAGGCCTTCAGGAGAGGTCACGGCGCCTTCCTCGTCCTCGGTCCAGACCTGCTTCGCGAGGTTGAAGACAGCCCAGCCCTTCGGCCAGCCGGCATACATCGTGACATGGGTGATGAGAGCTGCGATCTCGGCACGCGTCACGCCGTGCTTCTTTGCGTTCTGGAGATGGTAGAGAAGCGAGGAATCCGTGATGCCCTGTGCCATGAGGGTCGTGACGGTGAGCATGCACTTCGTCTTCGTGGAGAGCGCCTCCTGGTCCCACACCTCGCCGAAGAGGATATCGTCGTTCAGATGGGCGAACTCCGGTGCGAAGGTTCCGAGCTGATCGCGTCCTGCTGTCTGCTTCATTGCAATCCCTTTCCTCATCCTGCTCTGCGCAGGAAGCCTCATGCGTTCTCCGACTTCTTGAGCATGTAGATCAGATAGTCGAGATGTTCGAGCTTCTCCTGCTCTGCATGAAGGCTCTCGAGCCTTCTGTTCCGGCAGCGGCTCAGAAATGCGACCTGGGCAGCCGTGCCAGAAAGGCCTGCGAAAGCCTCGACGTCCGCTTCGGTGAGCCCAGCATCTTCAGGCCTGACTGCGCTGTATGCATCCATTGCCGTCCCTTCCTCTCTCTTGCCGCTTACAGCATAGGATTGGACAAGCGCAATGTGAAATGCCTATCATGCTGACTCTGCAATAGTAGATATGCATAGCAAGAGAGGCATCAAGAAAGAGCCTTGCGCACCTCATCCTGGAGCGCAGGCACAACCTCCGACTCGAACCAGGGGTTCTTCTTCATCCAGATCTGGTTTCTGGGAGACGGATGGACAAGAGGGAAGGCTCCTGGCAGATAGTCCTCATATCCCCGCACGATATCGGTGAGCTTCACCTTCTGCGGCAGCTCCAGATAGTGGTGCACGGCATAGGTCCCCACAAGCACGAGGAGCTTCACGTCGGGCATCTGAGAGAGCAGAAGCGGGTGCCACTTCTCGGCAAATCCTGCACGTGGCGGCAGGTCTCCTGACTTCCCCTTGCCCGGGAAATAGAAGTCCATAGGAAGGATTGCGACCTGGGCAGGGTCGTAAAAGACGGAAGGCTCCATCCCGAGCCAGGACCTCAGGCGCTCGCCGCTCTTGTCGTTCCAGGGGATATGCGTCTCCTCTGCGATGCGTCCCGGTGCTTGGCCGACGATCACGACACGGGAGGTAGCAGAGGCCGTGTAGAGCGGATCTATCCCCCGCTCTGTATAGGACACGTTCTGCTCGTCCTGCCTGATTGCCTCATAGATCTCTGCGAAGTCCATATGCACCCTCTTCCCTGCGAAAAACGGGCTCCCGGCACGCTGCCGGAAGCCCGTCTGAGATCCAGTCTTTGAGATCCTAGCCGATGAGGAGCTTGAGGTCGTCGTCGACCGTCGTGATGCCGGCAATGCCGAAGTTGTCCACGAGGACCTTTGCGACGTTCGGCGAGAGGAATGCCGGAAGCGTGGGGCCGAGGTGGATGTTCTTGACGCCGAGGGAGAGGAGGGCAAGAAGGACGATGACGGCCTTCTGCTCATACCAGGCGATGTTGAAGGCAAGCGGCAGGTCATTGATATCGTCGAGGCCGAAGATCTCCTTGAGCTTGAGCGCAATCAGGGCAAGCGAGTAGGAGTCGTTGCACTGGCCCGCGTCGAGCACGCGGGGGATGCCATCGATGTCGCCGAGGTTGAGCTTGTTGTAGCGGTACTTCGCGCAGCCTGCCGTGAGGATGACAACGTCCTTCGGGAGCTTCTCTGCGAACTCCGTGTAGTAGCTCCTCGTCTTCTGGCGGCCGTCGCAGCCTGCCATAACAACGAACTTGCGGATGGCGCCAGACTTGACAGCAGCGACAACCTTGTCGGCAAGCGCGAAGACCTGCTCATGGGCGAAGCCGCCGACGATTGTGCCATGCTCGATCTCAGTCGGTGCCGGCAGTGTCTTTGCCTGCTCGATGATCGGCGTGAAGTCCTTGTAGCCGTTCTCGTCTGCCTCGATGTGGCCGCATCCCGGATAGCCTGCAGCACCCGTCGTCCACATGCGGTCCTTGTAGCTGGCCTTCGGCGGCACGATGCAGTTCGTGGTCATGAGGATGGCGCCATTGAACTTCTCGAACTCGGTCGTCTGCTGCCACCAGGCGTTGCCGTAGTTGCCAGCGAAGTGAGGATACTTCTTGAAGGCAGGATAATAGTGGGCAGGAAGCATCTCGGAGTGCGTGTAGACATCGACGCCGGTGCCTGCAGTCTGCTCGAGGAGCATCTCGAGGTCCTTGAGGTCATGGCCGGAGATCAGGATAGCGGGGTTCTTGCGAACGCCGATCTCGACCTCGGTCACCTCCGGGTTGCCATACGTCTCGGTATTGGCGGAATCGAGCAGAGCCATGCCCTTGACGCCGAAGGAGCCGGTCTCGAGCGTCAGCGCCACGAGATCGTCGACCGTGAGGCTGTCGTCCGTGACCTTGGCAAGCGCCTGCTGGATGAAAGCGTCGATCTCGTCTGCATCGCGGCCGAGGACATTGGCATGCTTCGAGTAGGCAGCGAGGCCCTTGAGGCCGTAGGTGATGAGCTCGCGGAGGGAGCGGACATCCTCATCCTCGGTGGCAAGGACGCCGACCGTGCGTGCCTTCTCCTCGAAGGAATCGCGCGTGCCCTCCCAGAGCGCTGCCTCAGGCAGGCCCTCGGTGGAGGAAAGCTCGGCGAGAAGCTGCTTCTTTGCGACGAGGGTGTCCTCGATGCGCTTGATGATGGCTTCCTTATCGAAGTTGGCGTTCGTGATCGTGGTAAAGAGGTTCGTCGTCACGAGGTGGTTCGTGTCCTTCGTGACCTCCTTGCCCTCGGCACGGAGTGCCGAAGCAACCTGGGAGATACCCTTCGTCACGTAGATGAGCAGGTCCTGCATTGCTGCCACATCAGGGGTCTTGCCGCAGACGCCCGAACGCGTGCAGCCCTTGCAGCCGGCAGTCTCCTGGCACTGGAAGCAGAACATCGGCGTATCCATGCTATTTGTCCTTTCTTTCACTGCAGGCATCCGTACCTGCAGGCCTCTCCATCCACCGAATATGTTTCCTATCCGGTATCATTTCCTCTTCATTGTTGGCTGCATCTCTGCTAGAGTACGTTGCCAGGACCACATTTTGAGTTTTTTCGACAAAGGGGATGCAATGGATCTGGCCGCCCTCTCAGATATCCCGCTCTTCAGGGGCATCAGCGCCCAAGCGCTCGAAGAGATGGCAGAAGCGCTCCGGATGCATGAGGAGCGCTACGGGAAAGACGAGCTTATCCTGCGTGCCGGCACGCTCACGCAGTCTTTGGGCATCGTGCTCGCAGGCTCTGTGACGATCGAGAGCAACGATGCCTGGGGCACCCGCACGATTCTCGGCTTTGCTGGCAAAGGCGAGGCCTTCGCAGAGACCTATGCGCTCCTGCCGAAGGAGCCGCTGCTCGTCGATGTGCGCTCACATGAGTCCTGCCGCATCCTCTTCATCAGGATCTCGCTTCTTGCGCACTATGCAGAAGCGCAGAAGCTCTGGACCAAACAGCTCTCCCAGAACCTCCTCATGAACGCTGCCAAGAAGAACCTCATGCTCTCGCGCAGGAGCTTCCTCATCGCCTCGAAAAGCGTCCGCGAGAAGGTCATGGCCTATCTCAATGCGGAGTCCATCAAGCACAAGGCCAACACGTTCGAGATCCCCTTCAACCGCCAGCAGCTGGCAGACTATCTGAATGTCGAGCGCACGGCGCTCTCGAAGGAGCTCAGCCGGATGCAGGCAGAAGGCTATATCAGCTACCGCAAGAACCGCTTCACGATTCTGGCAAAGCCGTCCGTCCGCTAGGGCCATCCCTCCTGGCCTCATGCCATCCCCAGCTCCTTCTCTCATGCGTTGGGATGAAGCAGCAGATCCCTCTTTCCGCCATGCTTCTGGCCATGGGACTCTGTACTGGCCACCCCTGCCAGGCAGGAGAATGACAGGGCATTCGGCTTCAGGCTCAAGACCATCAAGACAAAGCAGGGTTCGGCAGCCAGAAGGAGCTTTTCGGCCGCGTCAAGGACGAGACCTTCACGAAGGCAGGCCCAATCCCGTGGAAGACGGCTTTGCCGACGCAATCGTGTATCCGCCCCCTCGACCGCCAGAACCAGGTCTGGGTCATGCTCCAGGGGAAGTACAGGATCATCGTCCAGAAGAGGCAGACAGCAGTGTTACCGACGTGCTCATCAACGCCGCGCTCGGCGTGGCCGCAGACGACATGTTCGCGATCGGCTCCGCCTTCGTCACCAATGCGAAGAAGACAGAAAAGCTCGCCGAGACGGCTACCGCAGAGCTCAAGGCACTTGACCTCTGAGGCAGCATGCCGCACAGAAAGGCTGGCCTCAGTCAAATGCTGTCAGGAGGTAGAGTGCCGTGTAGAGCACAAGCACGGTGCCGGAGAGCCTCATGAAGACGGCACGCTTCAGGTCCACATAGGCCACCCATTCACGCACGAGCGCATTGAGGGCGAAGTAGAGCCGCACCTTGGCGCCTGCTCCGTCGGCCGCGATGCCGAGGGCACGGGTGATCAGAAGCGCACGGAACACGTGATAGTCATCAGAGACGACAAGGAGCCGTCCTTCGGAGACGAGCCCCTCCTTTTCACGGAGCGCTTCCGAAAAGGCGATGTTCTCACGTGTCGTGGTCGAACGGTCCTCGACGAGAATAGCCTCTTCGGGCACACCCTGTGCAAGCGCGAAGGCACGCATGGCATGGGACTCAGGCTGGAGCCCATCTGCACCTTGCCCGCCTGACATGATGAGCTTCGCTTCGGGATGGAGATGCCAGAGCTCGATGCCGCGCTTCACCCTGTTTGCCAGAAGCGGCGTGACCGTGCCGTCCTTCATGAGGGCAGCGCCGAGAACGACGACCGCATCGTAGCGGCGATGCCGGTGCGGCCACTGCACGACGACGCCTGCCACGGTGTAGAAAGCGAAGGCTGTGCCCAGAAGAGCGATGAGAAGAGCTATGAAGCCGAAGATGAAATCGAAGACAGTGCCGGCAACCGGAATGTCGCCGAGAGCGCTCCGCACAAACGGCCAGATGGCCACATAGACGACCATCGCGCAGCCAAGGCCGAGCGAGAGCATGTTGCGCAGGCTTCTTCCCTCCCGCCGAATGAGCCGTATGCCCGTGACAATGAGCGTCACGACGAGTACGACCGGAAACATGAGGAGGAAGGCAAGGAAGAGCACAAGGATGGCCAGCACGAGCGTCTGCGACCACGGAAAGACATCCTCAGGGAAGACTGCGACAAAAAGAAGGGAGAGCGCCAGGATGGCAGTGCCGGCTGCGACAAGGGCGGCGCATCCCAGCCAGATCGTGCGCTCCTCGCCGAGCCGGAGCCGCCAGAACCAGAGCTGTCCCAGACCGGCCATGGCTGCCGCCAGAACGACGAAGATCCCTTCGCCTGCAAGATCCACTGCAGCCGCCTTTCCTCTGTGCCTTTGGGCACAAGGATAGCATCTCAGAGATAGCGGCCTGTCACCGACGCCGGACAGCTGCTGGCACCAGCTGGCACCCCTGCATAGACGATGCGGCCGCCTGCCTCGCCGCCTCCCGGTCCCATATCTATCATCCAGTCGGCGTTCGCGATCATATCGAGATCGTGCTCGATCACAAGGACCGTCGCCCCATGGTCGATGAGGGTCTGGAGCACCCCTTCGAGCACTTCCACATCATGGGGATGAAGGCCGATCGTCGGCTCATCGAAGACGAAGAGCGCATCTGCCTGGTCACGCTCCATCTCCCCGGCAAGCTTGAGCCTCTGCGCTTCGCCGCCCGAAAGGGCAGGCGTCGCCTCGCCGAGCGTGAGATAGCCAAGGCCCAGATCGTGGAGCACTTGGAGCTGGGCATGGACGCGCCTGAACGAGGATATGGCTGCAAGTACCTCGTCGACCGTCATCTCCATGAGCTCGGGAAGCGCAAACGACTTCGGCTCTGCCCCTTTCTTCGCACGGGCGAAGCTGCGCCTTATCTGCCATGCTGCCTCGCCGAACCTCCCGCCGCGGCAGGAAGGGCAGGTGATCTCGACATCCGGCAGGAACTGCACATCGAGCGAGATCGTGCCGGTGCCATCGCAGACGGGGCAGCGCAGCGACCCTGTGTTGTAGGAGAAGTCTCCCGCATGGAGACTGCGCTCCTTGGCAGAGGGAGCCTGCGCGAAGGCACGTCTGAGCTCGTCCATCACGCCCGAATAGGTGGCAACCGTCGAGCGGACATTCGCGCCGATCGGCGTCGAGTCGATCAGATGCACCCTGCGGATGCCGGCAGGAGCGATGCTCCTCACCTGGGAGGGAAGCTTCTCTCCCTTCGAGAATGCTTCGAGTGCCGGCACGAGGCATTCGAGGACAAGCGTCGTCTTGCCGGAACCGGAGACGCCCGTGACGACCGTCAGCGCTCCCAGCGGCAGCTCCACATCGAGCGGATGCACGGTATGGAGCGCGTTCGCGGAAAGCCTGAGCGCACCGCGCGAGAAGATGTCTTCCACCGAGCGGACAGGCCGTATCCTTTTCGGCTTTTCCTGCAGCAGATAGGCAGCAATGCGGGAGTCAGGGCTTTCTGCCACTTCCGCAGGCGTGCCCTGGGCGATGATGCGGCCACCTTCCTTGCCAGAGCCTGGCCCCACTTCGATCAGATGCTGCGCATGCTCGAGCACATGGACATCGTGGTCCACGACGACGACCGAATTGCCATCTGCCAGAAGGTCGTCCATCACGCCGAGGAGCCCTTCGACATTTGCCGGATGCAGGCCGATCGAAGGCTCGTCGAGCACGTAGAGAACGCCTGTCGTCCTGTTGCGCACCGAACGCGCGAGCTGCACACGCTGGCGCTCTCCTGTCGAGAGCGTAGAGCCCGCGCGGTCAAGCGCAAGATAGCCAAGGCCGAGCTGCTGGAGACGGGAGAGAGGCTCATCGAGCGTCGCGACGATGGATGAGCCTATCGCCTTCACCTCTTCGGGCAGGCTCGGCACGACCTCAGGCAGCCAGCCGGCAAGCTCATCCACCGTCTTGGCTGTCGCCTCAGCCAGATCGATGCCCAGGACCTGGGGATTGCGTGCCGCATCGGAGAGGCGCGTTCCTTTGCAGGCCGGGCAGGGTTCCTCCTTCAGGAAGCGGGCAATGCGCTTGACTGCGCTTTCCGTCTTTGCCTTGGCAAGCGCATTCTCGACCGTAGCGACGGCGGAGTAGTAGGTGAAGTCAAGCTCTGTTGCCGTATTCGAGCTCTTCATATGCACAACGATATGGCGCTTCTCCTGAGGGCCATGGAAGACGATTTCGCGTTCCTTCGGCGTCAGCTCCGAGAATGGCACATCGGTACGCACGCCCATCTCGCGGCAGACATCCTTCATCAAAGACCACATGAGCGTGCCCCAGGGCGCGACCGCTCCCTCGTCGATCGTCTTCGATTCGTCCGGAACGAGCGTGCTCTCGTCGACGACGCGCATCGTGCCGGTGCCACCGCAGGCAGGGCAGGCACCATCGCTGTTGAAGGCCAGCTCTTCTGCGCCAAGGCCGTAGAAGCTCTCGCCGCAGACCGGGCAGACGATCGGCTTCTCGAGCGCCACGTTCATCGACGGTGCAACTCTATGTCCGTTCGGACACCTATAGGAACCGACACGGGAGAACAGGAGCCTGAGCGAGTTCAGCGCTTCTGTCATCGTGCCGAAGGTCGACCTGATGCCGGGCACAGGGGGTCTCTGATGGAGCGCCAGCGCTGCCGGCACATAGCGCACCTCGTCGACGTCGGCCCTGGCTGCCTGCGTGAGGCGCCGCCTCGTATAGGTCGAGAGCGCCTCCAAATAGCGACGAGATCCTTCTGCGTAGAGGACGCCAAGCGCAAGCGAGCTCTTGCCGGAGCCCGAGACGCCGGCAATGCCGACAATCTCATGGAGCGGCACACGCACATCGACCGACTTCAGGTTGTGGACCCTCGCGCCTTTGACTTCTATCGCTTCAGGGATGTTCTGCATGCATGCCTCCAGGACTCTTCAGGTCCTCTTAGGGTATCTCGCATATATGATGCAGGACAAGCCTTCTACTCGTCCCAGGCCCTGATCTCTGCCGTATGGGGATAGCGGCGCAGGACCGCCTGCCAGCCAAGAGCAGCACAGATCATGCTGACGAGAATTGTCCAGGCAAGAGATGACACATAGTCCGTGCCGAGAGCGCCGACAAGAAGCATGCCGCAAGACCCCTGGACCGTGCTTGTGAAGTTGATGGCAGAAGCCGTCGTGCCGCCGGCATCGCGGAACTTGGACAGCAGGATATTTGTCGAGAGCGGACGCAGGCTCGCCTCCACGATTGCAAAGACAGCAAAGGCGGCGCAGAAGAGCCAGGGTGCAAGATGGCCAAAGACGAGAAGAGCCGCCCCTGCCGCCACAGCCACGCCGATCTCTGCTGTGATGAAGGTCCTGGCCTGCATATGGCGGGAAGCAAGCTCCCAGGCAAAGGGGCCAAGCACGGTCACAAGGGCAGCGATTGCATAGTACATGCCATAGCCAAGCTCAGAGAGCCCGAAGTAGGACTCATAGACGAAGGAGGCCACCGACACATAGGCCATGAAGCCGAGGTTTGGAAGCGTGAACACGAGAAGAGGCAGCGTGAAGGCAGGAACCTTGAGGACAGCAGCGAACTGCCGCACCGTCTCCCCTTTCTCGCTCGAGACATAACGCTCGGACACAGGAAGCGATTCCTCGAAGGCACATGCCAGGACGGACAGGAACACGCCCGACGCCGTCAGAATCCAGAATGTAGCCCGCCAGTCGAGGGCCATAACGACCCAGGCGCCGACAAGGGGTGCCACGACAGGACCCAGGATGAACATGAGCTGGATGAAGGAGATGGCAAGCTGACGCCTCTGCTCCGTGAAGGCATCCTTCACGATCGCGTTTGTCATTGCATCGGCAGCTCCCGCCCCAAGCGACTGGACGATGCGCGCCACAATCAGCACCTCGATCGAAGGAGCGAGGGCACAGGCAAGAGATCCGGCCACATAGAATGCCAGCCCGCTCAGAAGGACCGGACGCCTGCCGCGCCTGTCAGAGAGCGGACCGAAGATCAGGAGCCCCACTGCGAAGAAGAAGTTGTAGCCCACCAGCGTCAGGTTCACCATCGCCGTGGTCGTGAAGAGACGTTCTGCCATATGGGGAACGGCAGGCGTATACATGTCGAGGGAGAGCGGCATGAGCATCGAGGTACCGACGAGCAGGACCATGAGACCCAACGTGCCGAGATGCTCCTGCGGGCGTGCCAGCCAGCTGCCTTGCGTCTCCATAAGCCATCCTGTCGAAGTAGGGGCATCTGCCCATAAGGCAGGTTCCACGTATATGCAGTGCCGTCTATGGTAGCAGGTACAGCACAGAGGGCAGCCTCGCCCAGAAACCTGCCTGCTTCATGCCGCGCAGCGGACAGGCGTGCCTGCATTCAATGTCCCACAACGCTGCATCGCACGGGCATTCCGTCAGCACCTGCAGCCTGCGCGCTGAAAGCGCTCCAGAACGCTCCTGAAAGGCACTTCCTTCAAAGCATGCAGCGCGCAGCCAGGCCTGACAAGATCCTGAGTCTCGGCTCAGCGCTCCTTTCCACCGGCGGCCGCCGGACAAGGCGAGAGATACCACAGCCAAGACAGCCACGCATGCATCGCAGCACGAGAGATGCTGTCACCCAGCTTCCTGTCAGCAAGATCCTCCGTATTTGGTGCCTTCCTGTTTGTCTGGATTCTCTGGAAGATGCAGGATCGTCGGCACAGGCACAAGCTTGCGCCAGGATTCGCGCCCGCGCGGACATGCAGAGCTTCTGCATTGGATTGCAAAACGAAACGCAGGGGATACCGCACGGCCGCAGATTTCGCCTACACTGGTGCAGGACGGCGGAAGAGAAGGAGCGAGGCCATGCTCAGGCTCATGATCGGATCGGACATCCACCGGAAGCTCGACCATCTCAAAGAGGCGCTGGACAATGCCAGGTCCGAAGGCGCGCTCGATGCCATCCTCCTCGCAGGGGACTTCGAGGCAGCGCAGGAAGATATCGACCGTCTGGGCATCCCCGAGCCTCTCTATCTCGTCCACGGAAACAACGATGCGCTGCTTGCGCCATCAGATCCTGCCGACGAGCTTGTGATCGATATCGAAGACGACAGGATCTCAGGCGTCCATGCAGCCGGCTACACAGACCCGCTGCCGCCACGTCCTGCATCCTCTGCCCACCGCATCCTCATGACCCACGGCCATAGATACCACGCGCCGCGCCTTCTGGCCCTGCGCGCCCGGGCCCTTGAGGCGGGAGCCGACATCGTGGTATATGGGCATACACACCGCTATCAGGAAGATGCCGGAGAGCCAGGAGATGCCCTCGTCCTCAACCCTGGCACCCTCATGCCGGCACCAGGCTCGGGGCGCTGCACCTACATGATCCTCGAGATTGCAGGCAGCAAGGTCCGTCCCCTCAGGCACGAGCTCTGAACCTCGAAGCGATGCATGCAGCTCCGATGAGGAGGGGCTGCCCGCTGCACCCTGTCTGCATCATGCAGACAGGCCCAACCCTTCATATCCTCGTGCATGGTACTCAAAAGATGTTTGGCTTGTCTTGAGGGCATGACACCAAGACAGGGCGCCCCACGCCCTGGCCTGGAATCTGGACCTTGCTGCATAGCATCGCTTGCTTCCACACGCTCGGCGGGTGGCTTTCTGTGCCGCGCTGCGCCTGCACAGGCTGAAGCTTTTGACAAACGGGGCGCAGTTTACGGCGCCAGCCCCTCCTTGGGCCCTGCGAGCCTCATGCCTTTTCGAGAAGGCGTGCCACGGTATCCATCGCTGAGGCCAGCTCCTCGCGCTCGGATGGGCTCAGATGTCCGAGCAGACGACGCACCTCTTGGGAACCCTCTTCGATATGGGCTTCCACATAGGCCCTGCCGGCATCGGTCAGGCAGACCTTGCGGCAGCGGCTGTCCTCATCGTCTGGCACCTGCCTCGCGAAGCCACGCCCCTCGAGCCGCGCTGCAATCTTCGATGCATGCTGCTTCGTGATCCTGAGGGCTGCTGCGAGCTCCTGCTGGCGGAGCTCCCCTGCCTGGTAGAGCTCTTCCAGGGCTTCGACCTGGGCAGGCCCAAGATCGCCCCGGTAGGTATCGCGGTAGGGCGCCATCACCTTCTGCTCGAAGACAGCGCGCATGCGCCAGGCCGGCTCCAGGGCATGGTCCTTCCAGGATGCGGACAGCTCCTCTTCTGCCATGCGCTACCAGGTCCTCGAGCCCATGGCACGGAACTGGGCCACTGTCGAGGCATGGGAGTTCATGCCGCCATCCACATTGATGATCTGCCCGGTGACATAGGCGCTCTCGTCGGAGGCGAAGAAGAGGCATGCCTGCGCGATATCGTCCGGGCAGCCATAGCGGTTGACCTCGATGTTCGAGAGGAAGATGTCCTTGAGCTGCTGCGGCACATGGGCCTCGTTCTGCGGCGTCACAATGAGTCCGGGGCGCACGCAGTTGCAGCGGATGTTCTCCTTGCCATACTGGAGCGCGACCGACGAGGTCAGCATATCGACCGCAGCCTTGCTGCAGGCATAGGCTGTCGAGCCCAGATCTCCTGCAACCGATGCCATCGATCCGATGTTCACGATCGACCCTGCCTTCTTCTCGCGCATGTAGGGCAGGGCCGCCTTGATTGCATAGAAGGTGCCACGCACGCCGGAGGCAAACATCGCATCCCAGTCCTCGAGCGAGATCTCGTCCACCCGGCCATCTGCCAGGCCCACACCGGCAGCATTGTTGATGAGGATATCGATGCGGCCATATTCCTGAGCAGTATCTGCCATCAGCGCATCGACCGTCGCCAGATCGTTCAGGTCCATGCGATGGAAGCTGGCGCTTCCGCCTGCCTCATGGATGGCCTCCACGACCTCCTGCCCCCGCGCTTCGCGCCTGCCGCATACGACCACATGGGCACCTTCCTTGGCAAATGCTTCGGCGATGCCGATGCCGATGCCGCTTGTCGAACCGGTCACGATCGCGATCTTGCCTTCAAGCCTCTTCATGCAGACCCCCCATACAGCATCCTGTTTGTCATATCTATATGACCTTTAAGGAGATAGTAACATAGATATGACCAAAAGGTCAGGAAATCCTGCCTCCATGGTTCCGCCATGAGCCAAAGCTACTCCCCTGGCAGCAAGGCCCTCCGTCGATCCCTGGCAGGCAAGCCTGGCACAGAGCAATGTGGCAGCGGGGCCACATCGGCAGCACGTGCCATGGCTGCAGCATCGCTTCTGTCTCTCTCGATCAGGCAGCTGCAAGAAGCTTCGTGATGCGCTCCATGAACTGGGAAAGGAAGCGCTCGGTGTCGACGGCGACAGCCACCTTCATGGTCTTCTTCGCATCGTTCAGCCTGGTCTCGTCGCCGATTGTGCGGCCCCTGGTCGCCCCTTCGGTGTCCACCTTCATGTTGATGGGAAGGCAGCCCACAAGCGAAGGATCGATGGCAACTGCTGCTGCCAGAGGATCGTGCAGGCCGCATCCTCCAAGATAGGGAGCGGTCTTGGCATAGGCGCCGATATAGTAGTCGACGATATCGGCATAGGCGTTTCCTGCCTTCGTCCCGAGCGCACGCCACTGCCGTGTCTCCTTCTTCGTGAGCAGCGTCTGGAGCGTGACATCGAGCCCCACCATCGTGACATCGGTGCCAGAGCGGAACACCTCGTCGGCAGCTTCGGGATCCTGGCTGATATTGGCTTCGGTCCAGGCATTCACGTTGCCGGGCACCGTGAGCGCCCCTCCCATCATCACCACGTGCAGGCATGCCGCAAGCGAGGGGTCCTTTCTGAGCGCAGCAGCCAGATTGGTGAGCGCACCGGTCGGCACATAGACAAGATCGTCTCCCAGACGATGCGCCGCCTCAATCAGGAAATCGACTGCCGGCGTCTTCTCGGCAGCACGCCGTGCGGCAGGCACCTCGACCCCGCCGATGCCGCCTTTCCCATGGATGAAGGCGGAGGCAGCGCTCACGGCGAAGCTATCCTGTGCCAGAGCATGGGTCTCGCCCGGAAAGACCGGGACCTCGGGATGTCCCAGAAGCTCGGTCAGGGCAAGGCTGTTGGCAAGGCCCTGCTCCATCAGGACATTGCCGTAGGTGCCGGTGATGCCGATGAGCTCGGCGTCAGGGCTTCCGAGCACATAGGCGATGGCAAGTGCATCGTCGATACCGGTATCGAGGTCGAGGATGATCTTCTTCATAGCAAGCCTCTCATGTCTTTCCGCCATCTGGGAAGCCTCGAAACCATCAGGGACTTCCTGCGTCTGTTCAGCATATAGAGTATAGCCAGGAACAGATATCCGCCAGATTGCCGCCGCCTGACGAATCGGAGAGGAGAGCTACATGATCTGGTTCACCGCAGACCTCCATCTGGGACATGAGAGCCTCGCCACCCAGAAGCGCGGCTTTTCCTCCCTGGAGGCTATGGAGCACACAATCATCCAGAACATCAACATCAAGGTTGCTCCGACCGACACGCTCTATGTCCTCGGCGACTTCTCGTTCCGCTGCACAGTCGAGCACGCCAAGGCGCTCAGGAAGAAGATTGTCTGCCGCAAGGTCCACCTGATTTCAGGCAACCACGACAAGGACTGGTCGCGTCCGGAGGCTGCCCACACCTTCATCCTGGATCCGCCGCTCATGCGCATGAAGACGGAGGACGGGCAGATCCTCGTGCTCTGCCACTATCCACTGCTCTCCTGGGAAGGCATGCACAGGGGCGCCATCATGCTGCATGGCCATATCCATTCAGGCCAGGGCGAGCAGGCACCCGGCTCCTACAACATCCGTATGAAGGAGGAAGGGATCTTCCGCTACGACGTGGGCGTCGATGCGAATGCAATGGCACCGGTAGCGCTCGGCGATATCCTTGCCTGGTTCAGGGATGCAGATGCCCAGGTGCCGGAAGGCCTCTAGAAGCTAGCGCCAGATGTGGGCACGCAGCCACTCTGCCGCCTCGCTCACGACCTGCCAGTAATAGGGGTCGACAAAGCCATGGCCACCGCCTGGAATCACATGGAGCTCGCAGCGCGGGAAGAGCGACTGGGCACGCTGGGAATACGAGAGCGGCACGACTTGGTCTGCGTCCCCATGGAAGATGATCACGTCCTGTGCGAAGGCCGGGATGTGCTCGAAGAAGTCGTAGTCCCAGCAGGAGCGCAGGAAGTCTCCCGACACATCCATGCTCATCACATGGAAGCGCTCAGGCAGGTCTTCCCTTCTCTGGCATGCGCCATGCACTGCATCATGCAGGTTGAAGGCAGGATAGAGCAGGGCGCAGCCTTTCACGAGCTGCACATTCGCCCTTGCTGCCATGAGCGCGATCGTGGCACCGAGCGAGGCACCGCAGAGGAAGAGATTGTGTTCATCCACATAAGGCTCGCGCGAGAGCTCCCAAGCCACTGCCTCGAGATCGTGCTGCTCCGTGAAGAGCGACATGTTATCCTGCCAGCTGCTCATCGAATAGCCGCCACCTCCACAGAAGTCGAAGACATACGTCACCATGCCCCGCTCAGCAGCTGTCCTGGCGTAGGGCTCCATGTCCCCATGGTTCGTCGAAAGCCCATGAGCAAAGATGGCCGTGGCACGAGGCCTGCCGTCGTCCCACCCATCCGGCAGAAAGAGCTTTCCGTAGATCTTCTTGTCATCGCGCTGGCACCAGTGCTCGCGTTCTGCATAGCCCATGGAAAGCCTCCCGGAAAGTCCCTGTTGTCTGGATCTGTGGAACCATTCTGGCTGAAGAATGTGCAGCCCCTTTACCATTTCCCATGATTGGGACGCCTGTCTCAGATGGGACAGGCGTCCATTTGAGGCATTGAGCTGGAATTATGCAGGGCACACAAGACGAAGGAAGCCCCGGAAGAGCGAATCTCCCGAGGCTTCCCACAGATCCATCACACACAGATCCATCACAGACTGCTGGCTAGTGCGTCGTGCCCGTCGCTGCCTTCACATCGTCCGTGCGCTCGACAGCAGCGGCCAGGCCAAGCTCGATGCCGCGCGCCATCATGTCGAGCGACATGCTCGGCGTAGCAGATGGCAGATGGCAGGCCTGCTCCGTCGCATACGGGACATGGAGGAATCCGCCACGGACACCCGGATGCTTCGTTGCAAGCGTATGCAGCAGCGAATACATCACGTCGTTGCAGACATAGGTGCCAGCCGTATAGGAGACCTCCGCCGGAATGCCGGCCTCTGCCATGGCCTGGACCATCGCCTTGACGGGAAGCGTCGCGAAGTAGGCGTCGGGGCCATCGGCGGCGATACGCTCTGCCACCGGCTGGTTCCCGTCATTGTCCGGGATGCGGGCATCGGCGTAGTTGATGCCGACAAACTCGGGCGTGATCTTCGCACGTCCGCCTGCCTGGCCCACGCAGAGCACGAGGTCGGGCTCGACCTCGTCGATTGCCTTGTCCACAGCTTCGGGACCCTTGCCGAAGACGACCGGGATCTCGACCTTCGTGACGGAGGCGCCACCAATCGTATCTGGAAGCCTGCGCACGGCCTCCCAGGCCGGGTTCATGGTCTCGCCACCGAATGGCTGGAAGCCGGTCACGAGAATCTTCTTCATTGCGAACCTTCTCTCTCCCGAAAGAGCCTGCCGCGAGGCAGGCTCTCATTCTTTGCTTTAGAGGTCTCTACCCAACTACAGCGCGACAAGGCAGATCATCAAGAGGATCTGGAAGGCAAGCATGATGAGGGCAGGAACGATCTGCTTCTTGATGACACCGTACTCGTCGTCCATCTCGAGAATCGCGACCGGCACGATATTGAAGTTTGCCGCCATCGGCGTCATGAGCGTGCCGCAGTAGCCACAGGTAAGGGCAAGGGAGCCGACGATGACGGGATCTGCGCCGAGGGACAGCACGAAGGGGGCTCCGATGCCTACCGTCATGACCGTGATGGCGGCAAAGGCATTGCCCATGATCATCGTGAAGAGGGCCATGCCGAGGCAGTAGACAACGATGCCGACGACCATGTTGCCCTGCGGGATGATGGCACCGACGATATCGGAGATCACGTTGCCGACGCCTGCTGCCGTGAAGACCGATCCCAGGATTGCAAGGAGCGTCGGAAGCATGATCAGCGTGCCCACGATATCGATCATGCGCCGGGAATCCTCGAGATAGACCTTCATGGTGTTCTGCTTCGGACGCATGAAGTGCAGGACGACCATGCCGATGAAGACGCCGACGGTGATGCCGACAAGCGAGCTGATTTTCGTGAAGAGGGCAAAGATCAGGGCAACGACGCCGATGGAGAAGGCAGGGATGAAGATCTTCGTGCCAAGGTCCTTGTAGCCGGCATGCGCCTCAGTGTCGGTCGGCTTCGTGCGGTCTGCGCCCTTGCCGACCTGCTTTGCAATCGGCGGGATGACCATGAGGATAACGAGGACGCCGTCCACCTCATACGGCACCCACGGGCCGACGATGAAGAGGATGCCGAGAATGCACCAGAAGAAGGCCGTGCCGATCCTCTTTTCGTTCGTCTCGTCCTTTGCATTGCGGATTCCTGCATAGATGCAGACGAGGCCAATGATCAGGTAGACGACCTCGAGGAGCTTCTGGGAAAGCGTCACATCGGCGCTCTGGAAGAATTCGATGACACCCATCAGTCTTCCTCCTTCACGCCGGCCGCAGCCTCAGCCTCGAGCTGCTTCGGATCTTCCTTCGTGAGCTTCTTGTCGCAGATCGCGTAGTAGATCGTCGTAACGACGACCGCGACGACGGCGACAGGGATCTGGATGGCAGCGAGCTGGGGAAGGTCGACCGTGTAGCCGAGGTCAGCCATCGTGCCCTGGACAAGCAGCATGCCAGACGTGCCGACGAAGAGCACCTGGCCGAAGAACCAGGCGACATTCTCCATGCCGGCTGCCATGGCCTTGAGCTCCTCATGATGCTTGCGGGACATCTTGTGGCCACCTGCCTCGTCTGCCGCCTCTGCCATGGGCATGACGACAGGCTTCACGAAGCCGGCAACGCCACCAAAGCTGACATTGAAGGCAGCAAAGATCACGCGGAAGACGCCGTAGGCACCGAGCACGATGCCGGCTGTGGCATTCTTCACCTTTGCCATCACGTCTTTCGCCGCTTCCTTCAGGCCGTTCCTCTCGAGCGTGCCCGTCAGCAGGAACACGACGACCGTGATGAGCATGTTGCGGTTCGAGACGAAGCTCTTGCCCAGCGTCTGCAGGAAAACCAGAGGGTCCATGCCTGCAATGAGGGCGGTTACGACAGCGGCAGCCATGATCGTCAGGATCGAATCCCATTTGAGGGCAAACCCGATCACGACGATCACGATGCCAAGAAGCTTGAGTGCTTCCATCTGCACCCTTTCTCGTGAAGGCAGGGCACAAAAGCCAGAGTTCCTCGGATGCCAGGCCCTGCCACCATCAGTTGCAGCACGACAGTATCCCAGCACATCCCTGCTCCTTCAAGAAGAGTTTATCGTGTTGACATGCACAGCCAGCAGGATGTCTGCGCATCCGTGCAGAGGCACGTATCTCAGTGCCTGCATGCCCCTGCATGCGTGCAATGCCGGCACAGCCTAACATATCCTTTATGCATGAGAATCCAGATGCCGAGCACCCCCAGCCCATAGGGCACCAGATAGCCTGGCCAGCCGAAGAGCTGGAAGAAGGCCTCGAGAGGGGAGCCTTCTGCCGGCACGCGCACGAACATGAAGTTTGTCCCGAAGCGGGCATTCACCGCAAGGCAGAAGACAAGATAGGCACCTGTGAAGGCAACCGCCTGCCAAAGACGTCCGATGCTGGGCCGAAGCTCGCCGGTCGCAAGCTTCATGAGGACCAGGGCAAGCATCAGGGAATGCTCGGCAAAGCCGCAGATGACCGGCCATGACAGAGGCGGACACCATGCCCAGCCAGGGAACAGCACGGCACAGATGGCTCCTGTGGCAGAAAGGCAGAAGAGCGTCTCCCCTATCCAGGGAGCCGGCCATATCGCATAGATGATGCCGAGATACTCGCAGGCATTGCAGGTATGGAGCGGCCACCAGCTGGGTGCAAATGTGCCCGTGGCAATGAATCCTATATCCTGCGAGGCAAGAAGGGCCAGCGGCACGGCCGTGACGGCATAGCTCATCCGCCTTCGTGCCTTTCCTCGCGGCAGCGCACGGTAATGGAGGACACAGAAGGCGATGAGAGCACACGATGCCGCGAGCCAGGCAACATGCACAGCTCCGAAGAGCGGCCAGCCCTGGCCTTCTGCCAGAAGGGTCGCCGGCGTGAAGAGGTTCACGAGCCATGGAAGGACTGTCTCCATCCCAGGCCTCCTCCTTCAAGACCTGATCGGCCGGCCCTTCAGCCACCGAAGGCGGGATTCCTGCTTCCTGCCACCTACTCCGCCCAGAAGGCGCGGCCGTCCTTGCGGGGCTGCGGAGCAGCCACCTTGTCCTTCACAGGATAGCCCAGAATCAGATGTCCCACGCCTTCATAGCCTTCCGGCACGCCGAGCGAGGAGAGCCACTCCTGGACTTCCGGCATCTCCGATTCTTCCTTCGCTCGATGGATCCAGCAGCTGCCGAGACCCAGCTCTTCAGCAGCTATCCCCATGGTGCCGATCATGAGGGAGCCATCGCAGACATAGGTCGGCATGTCCTTCTTGCCGAGGACCATGAGCACGACTGGTGCCCCATAGAAAGGATCGAACCCCTCTTTCCAGCCGCCGATCTTCCTGTTGAGCTCGGAGAGCCAGGAGATCTTCTCCTTGTCCGTGACAGCAACGACGATGGCAGACTGCCTGCCCATGCCGCTTGGCGCCCAGAGTCCAGCATCGATAACCTTGTCTATAAGGTCCTTCGGCACCGCCTTGTCCTCATAGGCGCGGACGCTGCGGCGGTTATGGATTGCTTCAAGAGCATTTTCCATAAGTACCTCCTCCAAGAGAAAGCCTGCATCATTCAAGAGAACTCATACCCAATGTGCTTCTCCGCTTGCACTTAGCTAGCCACAAGGACGAATCCGAAAACACTCCCAATGCAGATGTGCCCCTGAAGCTGTCAATGGCTTCAGGGGCACTGATCCAGATGTCGATGAACCTACTCGCTCGTGCTGCTGTCTGAGCTTTCCTCGTCCTCGGCAGCTTCAGCCTTGCGGCGCTTTGCCCCGCGGACAATAGCGTAGATGCCTGCCGCAGCACCGACCGCTGCTGCCACATCGATTCCCGTGAGTGCCATCTGCCATGGCGCCATGACAGAGACGACCTTTGCCGTGGAAGAGATGCCATTCATGGCAAGGCTGCGGGAGACGGCATAGAGGATGTGCTTGGAGGCCTGGCGCAGCTGCGTCATGACCGTCGGATTCGATGCATAGCCATCGATCTGCCAGTTGTCGGTACCGGAGTTGAGCCACATGTCAGTACCGCCAGCAAGGCCTGCACGGATGGCCAGCAGCGGGAAGGCCTGCGGGTAGGATGCCTGGTCGGTGATGATGGCACCCTTAAAGCCCCACTCGCCGCGTACGACATTCGTCGTGAGACCCTTGTTGTCGCCAGACCAGACAAGGCCGACGCGGTTCATGCTCAGCATGATGCCGAGCGTGCCCTCGTCTCCTCCCGAGATGCTTGGCTCGAAGGCTGCAAGGTAGATCTCCCTGATTGCCTGCTCGTTGGAAAGCGTGGCGATAGTCGTACGGCTGGTCTCCTGGTCGTTCAGAGCGAAGTGCTTCACGAATGTCATGACGCCCTTGGAGCGGGCACCTGCAACCGTGGCAGCTCCGAACTGTCCGGAGAGGAAGCCATCCTCTGAGTAGTACTCGAAGTTGCGTCCCGAGAATGGCGTACGGTGGATGTTCATCGACGGCGCATACCAGCCCGCAAAGTTGAGGTCGCCCTGAGCGAGGCAGTCCTCGCCGATCTGCTCTCCCATTGCCTTGGCGCAGGGAGGATTCCAGGTCGAGGAGATGACGACCTCAGAGCACCAGGCATAGGTCTTCTCGACGGTATTGACGCCTGTCGTGCCAGCATTGCCGACATAGGCAGGGCCATCGACACAGACCGTTGCTGGAGCGCCCACCGAGTTGACCGCCTGAGTCTGGTAGCCGCCGACACGGACCAGGTTGTACATCTCTTCGGGTGTCAGCTGGTCAAGAAGATCGTCCCATGCCGGATCGTCCGCATCGACCTCACGGAGCATCGCGAGCGTGAGGTCATTCTGGGCACCTGTCGTCGGCATCACCGCGGAAGGATCGTCCCGTCCCTCCTGTACAGCAAGCGCCTGGAGCACCTCATCAGTTGCCGTGAAGATGTAGGTCGTGGGATAGCTGGCTTCCCAGTCGCTGCGCGTCAGATAGGTGAAGCTTGCGTCATAGCTCCGCATGTCCGCATCATCGAACTGGTTCTGAACTGCAGCGCCGGTATAGGGAGAAGTGGCGTAGTCGCTGCTCTCCCCAAGCGAGAGCTTCACGGCCTTTCTTGCATCGCTCTCTGCATCCATGCCAGATGCACCCTTGGCAGCAAGGATGTTGTTGAGGGCGTCATGGACATCCGTACCGATTGCGAGGTAGTAGTCGCCTGCCTCGAAGATGTAGGTCCCCTTGCCGCCCTCGTCGTAGCTCTTGAGGCTTGCAAGGGAGACGGCCACCTCGAGCGTCTGCGACTGACCAGGTGCAAGCTCATCGGTCTTGGCCAGGCCCACCAGCTGGACAGCAGCCTTCTCGACGCCGTTTGCGCGGTCATAGTCCGTATAGGGGCTCTGGCCATAGACTTCGACGACATCCTTGCCTGCAAGAGACCCCGTGTTGGTGACCTTGACGGTAAGGGTCACCGTATCATCCTTCTGGGCGCTTCCGGAAAGCACCTGCTCGAAGGAGGTATAGGAAAGGCCGAATCCGAACGGGAACTGCACCTCGCTGCCATAGCTCCACTTGTCTGCAGTGTCGGATGCTCCGACTGCGGAATCTGCGTTGCCCTGTCCGAGCACGCAGTCCTCGTAGCGGGTCTCATAGTACTTGTAGCCGACGTAGATGCCTTCCTGGTAGACAACGAATGGCGCATTGTCTGTGCCAGCGATGATATTCGAGCCGAAGTTCATGAGCGCCGGCGCAGACAGGGAGTTGCGGGCGTAGGTATCGACCGTCTTGCCAGATGGATTCACGGCGCCTGTCAGGATATCGCCCACGGCATAGAGGCCGTCCTGGCCTGGGTTGCCGATCCAGAGGCAGGCATCGACGTTGAAGCGGCTGCTGTCGAGGAACGAGAGCTCCATAGCATTGCCGGAATTGATCAGCACGATAACCCTGCCGAAGTGCTGGGAAGCATACTCCAGAAGCGCTTCCTCATTCGAGGTGAGCTCCAGATAATGACGTCCAAGATCGTCATCCGAATCGAGCCTGCTCGAATGGACCGTGCCGGTATAGCCTTTGATATCGACGTCCTGAAGATACGACTCATCATATGCCCTCGGGACATCCGAGCTCTCCGAGCCGGAGCGGGCAAAGACGACGATGGCAGCATCGCTGTAGTCGCCGAGACTTGCGGTCTCCGTATCGGTGAAGAGGTCCGGAGATTCCTCATGGATGACATAGCGGCCCGTGCCTGCGATATCGGCGACATCCATGCGGATAGAGCTGCCCGCGCCTTCAGTGTAGAAGCTCCACATCGTCGGGTTGACCTCGAAGCCAGAAGCCTCGAGCGCAGACTTCAGGGTCGGAGCAGTCGAGGAGTCGACAGCGCCGGAGCCGCCACCGCCGTAGAGGATGTCTGCAGAGCTTACACCGAGAAGCGTGACCCTGCCTTCTGCCATCGGAAGCGCGCCATCATTCTTGAGGAGGACGAAGCCTTCCTGCGCAACTTCTTTGGCAATGGATGCATCTGCCGCAAGACGCTCCGACTCGCTGCTATAGGACGCCTTGAAGTAGACGCTGTCCTCAGCTCCTGCGCCACCATCCTTGACTTCGTAGCTCTTCTGCCCGAGATAGGTATTGATGACCGGCGCATACTTGTTCGCATAGTAGTTGCCGACACCCAGGGCAACAGCACCGGCTCCGATGCCTCCCAGCCCCAGCACAGAGCGCCTCGTAAGTCCGCCTTTGGTCTGCGGCTTCTTCGAATCCGTCATCTGATGTCCTCCCTCATCCTGATGGCTTCACTTATGGGCCTCCAAGCCCTTTCTTGCTGATGCCATCTTCTTCGGAAGCAGGATGCAGATACAGCGGGCTGGCACGTTTCGGCAGCGCGCTGGCAGGATTCGACGGAAAAGCGCCGTCTGCGGATTCCGGAAGGTCGAGCGGTCGCCAGCACGGCGAATCCGCCCCCGCCGATAGGCTAGGATGTAGCGAGGATGCAAACTGGAAAGGGGATGCATGCAGGCTGCAATCGTCGACGATTCTAGTCTCGACAGGGACAATCTCGTCCGCTATATCGATGAGTACGCAAAGAGCCATGATGCCGATATCGAGCCCATCGCATTTCCGGATGCCAGTTCCTTTCTGCGGGAGGATTCATCCCAGTTCTCTCTTGTGTTCTTCGATATAGACATGCCAGGCATATCCGGCATGGAAGCCGCAAGGCTTCTGCGCAGTGTGAATCCCGATATCACGATCGTCTTCGTCACGAGCATGCCGCAATATGCCCTCGAAGGCTACGAAGTGGAGGCCGCCGACTATCTGGTCAAGCCAATCTCCTACCCGACCTTCTCGCTCAAGCTGACGAGGGCTTTGGCCCGCGTCCAAGAACGCTCGGAGCAGTCTCTTGTCATCAAGACTGCTGATGGCATGATGATCCTCCCGATCCGCGATGTGCTCTACATCGAATCGCATGGTCACTACCTCATGTATCACACCGCTCATGAGACCTACCGCACACGCGAGACCATGACGGCATGCGAGAAGAAGCTCGAAAGCTCAGGATTCGCCCGCTGCAACAGCTACTACCTTGTGAACCTCAAGCAGGTCAAGGCAATCTCAGGTTCCAGCGTAAAGGTCGGCACAGACGAGCTCGCTATGAGCAGATCGAGGCGCGAGGCCTTCGCCGAGGCCTTCATTTCCTGTGCAGGAGGAATCTGACGTGGCTGCCTTCCTTGCTGCTGCAACCCCTCTCGCTATCTTCGAGGAGCTTCGCTTCGTCTGGGAATACCTTGCCGCTGCCTTTGTCCTGCTTGCTATCCAGGCAGAGCCGAAGCCGAAGGCCGCACTCAAGGCTGCCGGCCTCATTGCAGGCTTCTCTTTCGTCTCGCTTGGCTATTTCCCCTTCAGGGAATTCGTTGTCTCGGCAGCGCTGCCCAATGCCATGAACGTCCTCTGGTACCTATCGCTTGTGTTTGCTATGACGTTCTCGCTGCAGTGCTGCTTCCGTATAGGCCTGACCGATCTTCTCTGGAGTGCAGCCACTGCCTACACGACCCAGCACATTGTCTACATCGTGGTGCATGAATGGCTTGCGCTCTGGATATGGCCAAGCCTCACCCGGAATCTTGCGCTCTATTTCTGTCTGAGCGCCTTTGCCTGCATCGTCTGGTACACAGCTGTCCGGCTGATATTCAGGGATGTCCTCTCCAGGACCGGAGGACGGCTCCTCGAAGACGAACCCTACGGCGTGCTCGGAGCCTCTGCCCTTCTGGCCATGCTTTTCCTCTGCACCTTTGGCTTCCAAGGGCTGTTCCAGCTGGATGATTCTCGCTTCAGGTCCGTATGGATGAGCCTTCTGGTCTGCATCATGGTGCTTTCGCTCCAATACATGGCCTGCCAGAAGGTCATCTCTTCGCGGGAAGCGCGGGCAAGCGAGCAGATACTTGCCGATGCGCAATCCAGTCTCGATCTTTCCCATGCCCTCTTCGAACGGCTGGGCAGCCTCATGCACGATGTGCGGCATATTGTCGCGGGTGTGCGTGCAGAGCAGACCGAAGGATTGGGAGGATATCTCGACCGTGTCGAGAAGAATCTCAGAAGCTACGATGCAACGCTCCGGACGCACAGCGAAGCCATCAATGCAGCGCTTGCAAAGATGGAGCTGCTCTGCGGGCAGCAGGACATCACGCTTGCGTGCATGGCAGGCAGGATTGATGGCGGGGCACTCCGCAGCACAGACCTCTATGCATTGGTCACGGGCATTGGACGCCTTGCGATGCTTGTTGCCAGCCGAGGCAAGAATCAAGAAGAACGGGCCATAGACCTTTCGCTGAAGCAGCACGGCGGGATGCTCTTCATCTCATGCGATATGCCTATCCCCGCCTCAGCAGAGAAGCTCTCAGCCCTCGAAGACTTCCAGGCTGTGAAACGTCTTGCCACTCAGCATGGAGGCTCTTTGATTGTCATGAGCGAAGGCGGACTCACTACGCTCCGTCTGGCGGTAGCGCCAGGCTGCTAGACCCTGAATGATGGGAACTCCTCGAGCTGCTCATCTGCCTCCGAGGTGTCCTGCACAATGCTTGCGCCCCGATACCCCATCACATAGAGCCCCGCAGCCTTGGCGGCATGGATGCCGACAGGAGAATCCTCGACGGCGATGGAGTCTTTCGCATCCTTTCCCAAGAGCCTCAGCGCCAGAAGATAGGGATCGGGCTCTGGCTTGTGATGCTCGCACATGTCCCCTGTGACAATCACGTCAAAGCAGGACGTAAGATGGAGCCTGTCGAGCGCAAAGAGGATGGAGGAAGCTGCTGTCGTAGAGACCAAGCCCGTCGGGATATGGCGGGCACGAAGGTCTTTCAGGACATCCAGAAGGCCTGCTTCTGCCTCGAGCGGGAAATCACGGTAGATGCAGGTGTTGTCACGGCGCTTTGCAAAGAACTCCTGCGCCGTGACCGTGAGGCCATACCTCCTGAAAAGTGCCGGGATGGACTCAAGCCCCGTCGTGCCGACAAGCGACTGCATCTCCTCTTTCGTGGGATTGATGCCGTAGAGCTCATACACCTCTCTGTCGAGCTCTATGCCATAACTCTCGGTATCGGCACAGACGCCGTCGAAGTCGAAGAGGGCGCATGCGGGCGTATCCGGCTTTATCATCAGTCTCTCTCCTATCTTTCCACTCGGGCTCAAGTCTCACTTCACGAAGCAGGCATCGAGCCATTCGGCTCCAGGACGTGCAATCAGGCGCGCATCCTTGTACGCCATCTCTGCCGTCAGTATCGTCTGGCCGATGTAGCGGCCCGACTGCGTCCGCTCGAGCACGAGCGCGATATCGGGCTGCTCGTCCTCTGTGAGGTCGAGCGGCAGAAGCAGGCTCACACAGTCTCTGGCAGGATAGTAGATAGGCACCGCCCACCTCCAGTTCCAGGCAACCTGCTTGACCGACAGCCTGATGGCAGCATCAAGCCGGTCCTTCAGGCGCCGGAAGCGCAGCTGGTCGGCATCCAGAAGCTTTGCAATCGCATCGAAGGCATCCCTGCGCGCATCCTTCTCCTTCGCTGCGAACGCGCGCTTCGTGCATGCCAGCTCTTCCTCATTGTCTACAAGCTCGCGCACGAGGAAGGCCTCAGGCAGCCGGTCGAGATTGCCGATCAGGATATGGCCATATTGACACTCCCCACGGCTGAAGCCGGGGGATTCTCGCTTCGACGCAGATAGCCTTCCTCCGCCTTGCGGCGGAATCTGGTCTTACGCCTGCTCCACGAGCGTTCGGGACGCTTTCGCGCCCCCGGTTCCCGCAAGCCCTGCGGTACCGTCTGCTCTATCTAAAAGCCGCGCTCCTTCCCGCGCGATGTTCAAGGCCGCATTGAGATCGCGGTCGTGGCGGCACCCGCATGCAGGGCAGGTCCATGCCTCCACGCCCAGCACGACCGCCTGATTGACCTGTCCGCAGACAGAGCAGGTCCTGCTCGACGGATAGAACCTGCTGACCTTCACGAACTTTCGTCCGTACCAGGAGCACTTGTACTCCAGCTGGCGGGCCATCTCGGACATGGAGGCATCCGCGACGGACTTGGCCAGACGGCGGTTCTGCTCCATCCCTTTGACGTCCAGGTCCTCGACGGCGATGGCTTGGCTCTCGCGCACCGCCTCGGTCGTGGCCTTGTGCAGGGCGTCCTTCCTCTGGCTGGCTATCTTTTCGTGTATGCGGGCGACCCTTGCGCGCTGCCTGGCGCGTCTTCTGGAGCCCTTCTTCTTCCTTGAGAGCCTCCTCTGCGCCCGCGCCAGCTTCTTCTCCGATCTGGCAAGGCTCCTGGGATTTGCGATGGCAGTCCCGTCCGAGCGGGCCATGAGGCAGCGGATGCCCACGTCCACGCCCAGGACCTCGATGCGCCCTTCGGGAATATCGGGCTTCGGACAGTCCGTGCACGTGAGCACGCAGAAGTACTTGCCGCTCGGCACGCGCTTCACGGTCGCGTTGAGGATGCGCCCCTCGACGGGGCGGCTCACTCGTGCCCTCACCAGGCCGAGCTTCGGAAGCCTCACATGCCTCGCGTCCGGCACCGAGATTCCCCAGTTGGTGCGGTAGGACTGCCTCGCGTCCCGCTTCGACTTGAAGCGCGGATATCCGGGCTTTCCGCCCGCCCTGCAGCGGCGGAAGAACCCATCAAAGGCCCTCCCCAGGTTCACGACCGCCTGCTGGAGCGCGTGGGAGTCCACCTCGCCAAGCCAAGGTGCATCCGTCCTTTTCCAGGCCGTGACGAGCTTCTGGAGCTGGTAGACCGACGGCGATTTCCCGGTCTTCTCGTATTCGGCCTTCCTGGCCTCGAGGCACCTGTTGTAGACCCACCTGGTACAGCCAAAGGTGCGCTCGACAAGCTCGCGCTGGGCGGCGTTGGGGTAGATGCGGATCTCGTAGGCCCTTTCCATGGCTACACGCCCTTCTGGTTCTCGATGCATTGCCTGGCGACTGCCAAGGGCGCCCCTTCCACGGTGGAGACGAAATGGCTGCTGGTCCAAAGCGCAGGGATGCGGGTCCTGAGCCTGTACCTGGGGCAGAAGACCACGTGGTGCTTGCAGCTGTGGACGACGCTGTCGTTGCTCTTGCATTTCATGCGGGCATTATACCACTTGCAGATAGCTATCACCTGACGGCGATGCGCGGCTTGACCCCATGCCTGAAGGAAGGGGCTTGCGCCGCGCTTTTGGTCAGGCGTCAGCACCTGGTCCACGTCGTAGAGCACATCCTCTGCCTTGAAGAGATAGCGTGCACGCTCCGGCAGGTCGTGGAAGCTTCTGAGCAGCCTGTCGCCGAGCCTGTCTGCTCCTGCCGCAGCGAAGCCTTCGAGATACCAGGGCTGCCTGTCCGGATTCCTGTTCGGCGTGAAGCAGGCAAAGATGTCCTCATACGATTCATCGACAAGGCCGGTATTGAAGGCGCAGAAATCTTCATCATCGCTGATGAGGATCTTGCCTTCACGCTCGAGGCGAAGGAACGTGAAGCGCAGATAGTCGCTCAGGATCTCGTAGCGGCGAGGCCCTGTTCCGGCGAAGTCCCACCGCTCAGGCAGGACCATCTGTGCCAGACGCGCAGAGGTCTCTCCCCACTCGCCGAGATAGGCAAAATCAAAGAGCGAAATCTCGTCCCGATCCTTCTCCATCGGCTGCTCCTCTCTGCACATCAGCCTTCTTCTGCATCATACGCCTGTGAGAGCATCCGATGGAATTGAGTGCTACACGAGCCCCAGGCCGACCTTCATCTTGAGGATGCGGCGGATGGAGTCATCGATCCTGTCCTCGGAGATGTCTCCTGCCTCCACAGCGCTGAGCACGGCCGTATAGGCCCGGTCGAAATCGCTGGGCATGAGCAGCATATCGACACCGGCATCGAGCGCTGAGAGCACGATGTCCTCGATCGTGTAATCCTGGACGATGGCGCCCATCTCGAGCGAGTCGGTGATGATGACACCGTCAAAACCAAGACGATTGCGGAGCATGTCGGTCACGACTTCCCTCGAGATGGAAGCAGGTGCATACGTGCCTGTGATATTGGGACAGCTCAGGTGCCCCACCATGATCATGGGGACACCGTCCGCGATGGCAGCCTGGAAGGGCTTGAGCTCCTCTTCTGCCATCTCGTCTGCCGTCTTCTCGGAGACGATAGGCTCGGTCTCCGAGTCGCCGACCGCACCCCCGATGCCCGGGAAGTGCTTCGCGCAGCACCCGATGCCGGAAGAGACGAAGCCCTCGACCTGCGCTGCCACCATAGGAGCGACAGTGGCAGCAGTCGTTCCGAACGAACGCTGTGCCATCGTGTAGCTGTCCGGGTTGTTGCAGATATCGGCATCCGGCGCGAAGTCGAGATTGAAGCCGAGCGGCAGGAGATAGCTTCCGATCGTGGACGCCACGTCCCGTGCTGCTGAGACGTCGCCGGCATCGCCGATAGCGCGCATGTCGCCGACATTGGGGATGCCGAAGCCAGGAGTTCCGCCGATACGCGAGACCGTGCCGCCCTCCTCGTCCACAGAGCACAGAGGCGGGATGCCGCAGGCATCCTTCGAATACGTCTTCAGGGCGGAGAGCATCTGGACTGTCTGGTCTGTATCCTCGAGATTCTTGCCGAAGAAGCACATGCCGCCGACGGGATAGGCAGAAAGCGCCTGCTGCGCTTCAGATCCTGCCTGGGTCATCGCATCGGAGACGATGCTTTCGGGACGGATGAAGAAGAGCTGGCTTACCTTCTGCTCTGTCGTGAGGCCACCCAAGAGCTCCTCTATATGCTGTGCCGCAAGCTCCTCAGCCGTTGGCTCGGGAGCTGCCTCTTCCTGCGTCCCGGCATCGGTGCTGTCCGTTGCAGCGGGGCTCTCCTGCGCATCTGAAGCTGCGCCTGCAGCGTCATCCGTCTTGCCGCAGCCGGAGCATCCGGCTACGCCGAGCATTGCGAGGCCTGCCGCAAGGCCAAGCGCTCCCCTCCTTGTCATGGCACACCCTCTGCCGGCATTGCCGATATCTTCCTTGCTGTTTCTGGGCTCCGTTGGCGCCTCCTTGTCCGGACAGCGCGCCCGCACCCGCCCTGCCGCTATCAGGTCCCTCTTCTGTTACCCGCCCGTTCAGCTTTCGCAGCATGAGGAAGGCCCTTTTCGGCAGGCGACATTCAGAATTATGAAGAATGGCTGAGTACCTCCGGCATAGTTAGGCTCCCTGAACTGCAAACGGCTTAGGCAAGCTCGCAGGAAGCTTCGGCTGGACCGTGGCCGTGGCTGCGATGCCGGAGAGCGGGACATGCAT
>NZ_JAZGJP010000002.1:107267-310950 GCF_036408795.1 Olsenella kribbiana | reverse complement strand
AATCATAGGCGGATGACGCGGAAACGGCCCCTCCCGGGGCCGTTTCAGTTCCAGATCGTTGTTTTCGCCCGCTGAGCTGGGCCTATGCCGGAATCTCTCCCACAGAAACCACCGAAGAGCCTCTTTTCTTGTGCGGAGACATGACTTCTCAGGCGTCGACGGCAGCCTGCCTTTGCTATGGCCTGGCACAGCCGGAGACCGAGCGGCAGACCTCCGCCTGCACAAGGACGAGGAGCCACGTCCCGATCCGAGCAAGATACACATGTATGTGTGTCTTGGCTTTGCAGCACCCATTCTCTTTCAGACACGCCAATCTGCTGCCGTGGACACCTTGCATGCATAGCAGTGCTCCTCGCTCAGGCAGGGGCCGCCTCGAAGCTTCTGCATCTGTACGGCACAGGCCCTCAGCAGAAGAAACGCTGTCCTCTCCCGACAAGAAAGGAGCCCCATGCCGTCCGGCACAGGGCTCCTGAAACGTTCTCGCGTGTGGTCTTACTGGATGCGCGTACGGCAGTACGGGCAGACCTTCCATTCCGCATTCAGCGGACGGTGGCAGGTCGGGCAGACGTTCCTGACCTGGGTGTTGCAGACCGGGCAGACGACGAAGTCGCGGTCGATCGGCGTGCCGCACTTCGGGCAGATGCCGTAATGGGAGAGCTGGTGCTCGCGCAGGGCGATATCGAGGTCCTGCTCCTCGCGGTCGACGAGATAGGAGCTCGGACGGAGGATCACGTAGGCAAGGAGGCCGACGATAGGAATGACCGAGATGATGGCCCAGAGCCACCAGGGCTCGGCGCCACGGCGCTGTGCATCGCGGATCACGTAAACAATCGAGAGGATATAGAGGATCACGACGCAGGCAACCATCAGGTACAGCACCATGCGTACTTCAGGGGTAATGATCTGATCGAGAAGCTCTTGCATGTGAAAGGCGCTCCTTCTGTTCTGGGACGATGCTGCATTCCTGCGCACGTTCTCTTTCGGCAATTGCAGACAAGCATACCGCTATGGACGCAGATGCCCAGGCCACAACACGGCCGCCGGTGCGTTCATGAGCCAATCTTCACAAAAAGCAGGACCTTCGTCAAGCCTTCACGCCAGACTGCGCATGTCTTGGAGGTGGATGTAAAGATACCCGCTACCTGAGCCAGGGACGATAGATGGCAGCAACCTCGCCTGCTGTCGTGATCGATCCGCAGGCGCAGAAGGACTTGCCCCTGAGCGCCTCGACCGCCTCAGGAACCGAAGGATAGATGCCTTCTGGCTCTTTGCCATGGGCGCGGAAGACCTCAGCAAGCTGGGCTGCCGGAAGGGCGCGGGGAGATGCGGTCTGCGCACAGACGACCTTCGGAAAGGCAGCAGAGAGCCTCTCCACGATGCCATCCACATCCTTGTCGGCAAGTACCGCGCAGAGAAGATACGGCCTCTTCTCACGGTCTGGCTCCACATCGGCGACAGCTGTGAGGAAGGCATCGACCGACTGCGGATTGTGGCAGGCATCGATGAGGACGACCGGCTTCGGACAGACGATATCGAAGCGTCCGGGCGTCGGCGTCGTCACGATGCCATCGTAGGCACGGTCTGGATCGAGCGCATGTCCGAGGAAGTCCTCGGCAAGGCAGACCGCACAGGCGATGTTTGCTGCCTGATAGCCCGGCTTCAAGGCGCCAAGCTCCGCAAGCGTCTGGCGCGGCGTCGTGACATCGAAGATGAGGGAGCCACCGATGCGCCCCGGCAGCTCACGGATACGGAAGCTTGCGTGGGGAAGGTCGGGATGCGCAGCGGGCACACCTTTCTCCATCTCCCCTGCCGCATCTTCGAGCCTCTCGGGCCGAAGCAGCGTCGGCACAGCCCCAGCCTGCTTTGCCTGCTTGAGGAAGACATCCTCGACGCTTGCAGGGGTCGCCGTGCCGGCGCCGAGCACGCAGGTGCGTCCCGGCTTGATGATGGCAGCCTTCTCTGCAGCGATCTTCTCGAGCGTATCGCCCAGAATCTTCATGTGGTCGAGGCCTATGCCCGTGATTGCGACCGACTCGATCGAACGGCAGGCAGACGTTGCATCCCATCTGCCGCCCATGCCGCACTCGAGAACTGCGACATCGACGCCGGCTTCCGCGAAGGCAACGAAGGCAGCGACGGTAAGAAGATCGAACTCCGTGATATCGAAGGGAGTAAGGCCTTCTGCCGCACGTGCGGCAAGGACCCGTCTGCCTGCCTCGTCTGCTGCAGCAACCGCATGGGCAAACGCCGCTTTCGAGATGGGCTTGCCGCCTATCTCCATGCGCTCGTTGTAGCTCACAAGCTCAGGCGACGTATAGAGGCCGCAGCTGAGACCTTCTGCCATAAGGAGCCCTGCTGTATAGCGTGCCGTCGAGGTCTTGCCATTCGTGCCGGCTATCTGGACGGAACGATATGCCTTGTCAGGATCATGGAGCTCTTCGAGCATCGCCGTGACCGGATCCAGGCTCGGAGAGATGCCGAAACGGAGCGCCCCCTTCAAGGTTGCAAGCGCCTCATCATATGTCGTGTCCTTCACAGCGAAGGGAAGCGTATATCCCACTGATATCTCCTCTCAAGCATGCCTGGGCATGCAGATCTCTCAATCCTGTGCAAGCACGGCTTCGGCCTCTGCAATGACAGACGTCGTGCCAAGGAGGCAGACGGGACGTCCCGTCGCACGTGCCTCCGAAAGCGCTCCAGCAACTGTCGGAGCGAAGTGCGTCTCTATCCCTTCAGCTGCAAGGCATCTTCCCTGCCTCTCCGTGAAGACGTAGTGCGGATTCTGGGAGGCCGTGAGCCAGATCTCGTCTGCCACCCCCGCCATCTCATGCACGACGCCAGCATAGTCCTTATCGTCGGGAATGCCGACGATTGCGATGAGACCAGGACCGCAGCCGAGATGGGCGAGCGCCTCTCTTGCTTCCTCAGCGCTTGCCCGGTTGATGCAGGCATCGACGACGAGCAGCGGTTCCTTCGAGACAAGCTCCATCCTGCCCGGAATCCTGAGCCTGCCCAAGGCTTCGCGCACCTTGCGCCCCGCGAGCTCATGTCCCAGAAGCGCTTCTGCAAGCGCGAGCGCCAGTGCCGCATTGCGTGCCTGGAACTCTCCCAGAAGCGGCAGCTCCACGTCTTCGAGCACCTGGCTCTGGTTCTTGAGCGTACAGATGATGCCTGCCTTGCCCCAGCGGATATCCGTGGCCTCGAAGTCCCTGCCATACTCCAGGAGCGGTACGCCGAGCGCACAGGCCCGCTGGGCAATCTGGACCATAGCTTCTTCCTCCTGTGGGCCTATGAAGGCAGCTTCGCACTCAGGCTGTATGGCATAGGCCTTGTCAGCGGCGATGGCAGAGATCGTAGGGCCAAGCTCGCGCGTATGCTCGAGGAAGATGGTATTGATTGCACAGAAGCGGTGCGGCACGTTCGTGACATCGTCGAAGCGTGCCCCCTTGCCGCACTCGAGGATGTCTGCCCCAGTGCCTTGCGTACGGAACCACGCAAGCGCTGCCGCGCACTCGATCCCTATGGGGCTCACAAACTCGCCGGGCAAGAGCTTGCCCTCGATCTTCTCTATGGCGGGCGCCACCGCCGTCACCGCTTCTGCAAGCTCACTGTCCGATATCGGCACTCCATCCACGCAGAAACGCTCGTTGAAGCGCCTGATGTGCGGGCTTGTCATGAGCCCGACACGCCGCTCTGTCTGGACAAGCGCGGCTGCCATGCGAGCAGCCGACCCCTTGCCTTTGCTGCCCGTGATGATAGCGGTATCCGCATGGGCAAGGCTCCTCAGAAGATCGCGCGTGAGCTCGGGGTGCCGCTTCTCGGAGTCAGGTGCATCGAAGGAAAGCCCAGGCGCTGCAGCCATATACGACGCATAGATGAAGTCTTCTGCTTCGTCTCTCCTCATGCAAGATCGTCCCTGATCGTACGCATCACGAGCCCTGCGACATTGACGCCGGAGACGGACTCGATCCCCTGCATGCCTGCCATCACATTGACCTCGCAGAACCAGTAGCCCGCATGGTCCACAAGAAGATCGAGCCCGAAGAAGTCGAGCCCCGTCTCTTTCCAGACATCATGCACCGCTGCACGCATGTCCCGATCGATCTCCTTCTTCTCGAGCTCAGCACCAAGCGCATAGTTCGCGCGGAATCCGTGCTCCGCCTTCCTCCTCATGGCAGCCACAGCCTCGCCGCGGATGCCGAAGACACGGATATCCTTGCCTAGGCTCTCCTCGATGCACTGCTCGAAGAGAAGCTCGCGGTCAGGTCCCACCTGCTGCTCTAGGCGCGCGAGGTCATCCTCGTCCTCGATGAGCCAGATTTCGCGTCCTTCCGAGCTCGCAAGCCCCTTTGCGACGAAAGGCACGCCGACCTCGGATGCAAGCATCTCGAAGCCGGCACAGGCATGTGCGAGCACCCAGTGCGGCATGCGGAAGGCAGAGGAGCTGATGTCTTCCACCTGTGCATGCTTGTCCACATAGCGCGCGAAGGGGGCGATGCTGTTGTAGCTCCTTGTGGCAAGCGCATTTGCTGCCGCTATGAGGTGCCCCCATTTGTAGCGGTTCACCACGAAGTCGGCAGGCGCAAGCGGCTCCCCGTGCAAGAGCAGCGTTCCATCCTCTGTCTTTCCCATGTCGGCAATGCCGGTGATGGAAAGATCCATAGCGAGGGCATGCGCCTCTTCGACAAGACGGCGGCAGGTATAGGCAGAGCCCATGTCGCTGTAGCGCTCTATCAGATAGCCAGAGAGCCTCATCTGACCTTCACCCTTTCTTCGTTGAGTGCCGCCCAGGAGATGATCGGGAAGAGGACGAGGCAGATGAGAATCTGGATGGGCAGGTCCAGATCGAGCTGGAAGACCGCAATGACCGTACCGAGAAGCGCTATGAGCTGGAGGTCCATGCTGCGTCTCAGGATATGCGACTCCTTCCGCTCGACCGTGACCACATCGTTCACGGAGTCGATGCCCAAGGCTGCGCGGGTTCCAGCAGGCAGGCTCACGCGCGCGTCATCAATGCCCTCATCCACAAGCACGCGGAGCTGAGCCTGCGCGCTGCCGAAGCGCACACAGATTCGGTCATTGTCCTCGACGCCCGCAAGCTTCATGAGGTCGGGAGAGAGGCGGGCGATGCCATTCGCATCGTCTTCGTCCTTCGCATAGGTCGAAAGGAGCCAGAGCTTGCGGGAGCCTATCCACCGGTCGAGGAAGGCATCCTCGATGCGGCCCAGGCGCCCCTTCTCCTTTGCCTTCGGCGCATCGACAAGGACAAGCTCGAGGGCCTTGTCCACGCCGAGCGCACGTTCGGCCTGGGCGAGACGCCTGAGGTCGTCGCCCGAGCAGTCCTCCCGAAGACGGCAGAACGGGTCCGAACGCGTCGTGCTCGGGCTATAGCTTCTCCTCATGAGCTCGCACGTATCCGCATCCGCACGGTCGAGAAGAAGCTCCATCTCCTCCTGCCGGATCTGATGGACTGGCAGCTGTCCGATACCGAGCAGGGTCTTGAAGTAGCGCGGCACATAGACGCTCGCCTCATGCGCCACGAGCGCATAGGGTGCATAGTCGGCGCCATGAGGGTCAATCACGAGCTGCGTATCCGATACGCGCGAGTAGAGCACGCACTCCTTCGGACGTGCGGAATCCCCCGTCTCCTTCTCGATCCACTCAGCCACATCATGAGAGACATAGACCCTGTCCACATGCTCTGCAACAGGAACGCGGACCATGCAGGCACGGGCAGGCGTCCTCTGGACAAGCACAGGCATCCCGGCTTCCGGCTCGAGGAGCCCTTGGCCAGAAGCACCTCCGAAGAGCCGCTTCGTCATGCGGTTCGGCAGGAAGATGGCAGATGAGCATGCATCTTCACCCACAGCAGAAGATGCCAGCTTTGCCTCTGCATAGGCGCTGTCAGCCATGCGCACATGGACGAGCGGGGCTTCTCCGGAAGGCCCCTGGAGGCAGAGCGTACCTGAAATGCCCTCATGAGATCCTGCACTGAGATAGCAGACATCGCGGGGCAGCTGCTCCTTTGCCTGGAAGAGGTGCATGACCTGAGGATCGGGAGCTTCCTTGTCCCAGCGTCCTGCCATGAGGCAGAAGAGCGCAAGGCCTTTTGCCAGGGCAGCGACTGCCGAAGAATCTGCCACATTCCGGAGCTGTCCGTTCACCTCGAGCTGGAGCGTGGGCACCTGGGCTCGTTCGGAGACATTCCTTCCAATCGTATGAGGACCTGCCGCCGCGAACACGCCGTCATGCACGACTGCATCGTCGAAGCGGCCGAGCTCCCCCACCGTCTGGACAAGCGAGGCATCCATCAGGTCGAGAAGGAACTTGTGTCCTAGAAGGGACGGATGCTCCTTGCCGCCTGTGCCGATATCGACACCGAAGCCGCGATCTGACGCAGCACCGTGGAGATCGAGGACGCAGGATATCCGATGCTCAAGGCAATAACGGACAAGCTCTCTCTGGTACGTGTTCTCCTCGAAGGCATCGAAGTTCGGATCGTGCCCGTCTGACCTTGCGTGGCAGAAGACATGGACGCCTGCCTCCTCATGGAGCCAGAGCGCGAGAGCTCCTGTCAGGATCTCTGCACGCTTGTCCTTTCCCTCCCGCGTCTGCGTCACCGCATGCGGCGCCGAGACCAGGATGGGGATGCTGCCCTCCTCTATGAGGAGGGCAGGTCCTCTGCCCTCATAGCTATGGCTCGAGAAGCGCTCCTCGAGAGACGAGAGGCGCTCTGCCGGGACATCTGCCATGCTTGCTTCCATCATCTGCTGCTTCTGCCAGCTCCCGCAAGCTCGCGTGCCTCGCGCCTGAGCTCGCAATCATCCGCAAGCACGCCACGCGCTGCCTCGGTCACGGTGAGGGACCCGGTGCTCTTGATGCCCCTCATGGTCATGCAGCTGTGTTCGGCAGAGAGGACGACAAGCGCACCTTCGGGGTCGAGCTCTTCCATCAGGGCATCTGCAATCTGGGCCGTCAGGCGCTCCTGCACCTGGAGGCGATGGGCATAGCCCTGGACGAGCCTCCCGAGCTTCGAGAGGCCGCAGATCCGTCCATGCTTCGGCAGATAGACGACCGCAGCTGTGCCACGGAACGGCAGGATATGGTGCTCACAGAAGGACTCGAACGGGATGTCGCGCACGACGACGAGCTCATCTGAATCAGGAGCCTCGAACTGCTTCCTCAGATGCGCCTTCGGCTCTTCCCACATGCCCGAGAGCAGCTCTTCGGTCGCCCGTGCCACGCGTGCCGGCGTCTCCTTGAGGCCTTCACGGTCAGGGTTCTCGCCTATCGCCAGCAGGAATTCGCGCACGGCATGCTCGAGGCGCTCCTCGTCGATCTCGGCAAAGCCCTGATCGTTGAGCTCGCGTCCATAGGCGTCCTTGGTGCCGGTCAGATGTGCCGGCTCGAATGTCGAAGATTCCCTCATGCCTCAGCCTTGGTCCTTTCTGCTGCCTCGATCGTGTGCTCGGCAAGAATTGCGCAGGTGACCGCGCCGACCCCTCCCGGCACCGGCGTGAGCGCACCCACAATCTCTTTCGCCTCTTCGGCGACATCGCCGACAAAGCGGCCTTCCGAGGAAAGGTAGTTCATACCGACATCGATGACAGTCTGGCCAGGACGGAAGGCATCGGCCGTGAGCATCTGGGGCCTGCCGGCACAGGCAACGACGATGTCCGCTGCACGCGTCTCTGCAAAGAGATCCTTCGTGTGGCTATGGCAGAGCGTCACAGTCGCATTGCGCCCGAGCAGGAGCGAGGCGAGAGGGCGTCCCACGACAAGCGAGCGTCCGACGACTGTGACCTTGGCTCCATCAAGTGCGGCACCATAGTGGTCGAGCATCGCGACGACCGCAGCTGCCGTGCAGGGAGCAAAGCCCACTCGGCTGCCGGAGAAGACGCCGAAGAGCGAGCCTTCCGTGATGCCATCCACATCCTTTGCAGGATCGAGCGCGGCTGCCACTGCCTTCTCGTCGAGTGTCTTCGGAAGCGGGCGGAACATGAGGCAGCCATGGATCGAGCTATCCTCATTGATGCTGCGGATTGTCGCTTCGACCTCATCCTGCGTGACATCCTCCGGCAGTGCAAAGAGCTTCGTCTCGATGCCCGCCTTGGCACAGCGCTTCTCTGCGGCATGCTGGTAGGAGATATCGTCCGGGCGCTCCCCCACACGCACGAAGGCAAGGCAGGGCTCGATGCCCGCGCCTTTAAGCTGCTCGGTCCGTGCTGCCTGCTCCTCGGTGAGCGCACGGGCAACCGGTGCCCCTCTCAGCTCCTCTGCCATCTGATTCCTCTTTCCACTCTGAGATAGGCCTCATCAGCCTTGGCACAGCCATCTTCGAGCATGGCCTGGGTACGGGAGACGAGGATTTCTGCATAATCGCGGTCTTTCATTGCCTTCGCATTGATGAAGACATTGAGACAGGCTGCCTTGAGCGACGCCGAGAGCAGCGCTGCGCCTGCCCCTGCATCCGTAAGCGCCATCTTCGAACCGATCTTCGTGAGATCGTCGACGATCACGATCGCCTCGCAGATGGCCTCCATCAGATGCTCAGGCGGCTCCGATGCCTGGCGCAGCGCCTCCTCAAGGACGCGCGTGCGCTCTTCCTTCTCTTCTTCGGTATCCCTCGGCATCCTATAGGCACGGGCAAGCGGCCTGAATGCTTCGGCATCCTCTTCTGCGAGCGTGAACATGCGGCCTCTCAGCTCTTCGAGCTTCGGGAGATATTCCTCGATCTTCGGCTGCACCTCTTCATAGCGGCGCTTGTGGTGCGTGAGGTTTGCGACCATCTCGCCCAGGGCGCATCCCACCGCTGCTGCCATGGCTGCCCCTGCACCGCCGCCTGGCGTCGGCTCCTTCGAGGCAAGCGCCTCCACGAGCTCCTCGGCCGTGCAGTCGCGCATTCTCTTCTCTTCTGGTTCCGTCACGTCTCTTCCTTGTCTGCGCAGCAGCAAGGCCGAGGGTGCCTGTGCGCCCCCGGACCTCTGCTGACTATCTTCGAATCTTATGCCGCTCTAGAAGAGGCCGACGATCTTTCCGTCCGGCGTGACATCGATCTTCTCTGCTGCAGGCACCTTCGGAAGTCCCGGCATGGTCATGATGTCACCGGTAAGGGCGACGATGAAGCCGGCGCCGGCAGATACCTTCACGTTTCTGACCGTAATGCGGAAGCCAACGGGCGCCCCGAGCTTCTTGGGGTCGTCCGTGAACGAGTACTGTGTCTTTGCCATGCATACCGGAAGTCCGCCGAAGCCCTGCTCCTCGAGCTGGGCGAGCTGCTTCTGTGCCGAGGACGTATAGTCGACGCCGTCTGCATGGTAGATGCGCTTTGCGATGGCCTCGATCTTGGAAGAGATCGGCTGGTCGAGCTCGTAGGCATACTTGAGCTCGCTCGACTCGTCGCAGAGGCGCACAACCTCGTCAGCAAGCGCAACTCCGCCCTCGCCGCCCTTGGCCCAGACCTCGGAGAGCGCGACGTTGACGCCGAGCTCATGGCACTTCTGCTCGACGAAGTCGAGCTCTGCCTTCGTATCGGTCGGGAACGCATTGATTGCAACGACAGCCGGCAGGCCAAAGACATCGCGGATATTCGAGATATGGCGAAGGAGATTCGGGATGCCGCGCTCGAGCGCCTCGAGATTCTCGTGGCCAAGCTCTGCCTTCGGCACGCCGCCGTTGTACTTGAGGGCACGCACGGTCGCAACCAGCACGACGCAGGAAGGAGCGATGCCGGCAGCGCGGCACTTGATATCGAGGAACTTCTCTGCGCCGAGGTCGGCACCGAAGCCTGCCTCCGTGACAACGTAGTCGGCAAGCTTCATGGCCGTCGTCGTCGCCTCGACAGAGTTGCAGCCGTGGGCAATGTTTGCAAACGGACCTCCATGCACGAAGGCCGGGTTGTTCTCGAGCGTCTGCACGAGGTTCGGCTTGATAGCGTCCTTCAGAAGCGCGCACATGGCGCCCTGAGCATGGATATCGGAGACTGTGACCGGACGTCTGTCATACGTGTAGGCAATGACCATGCGGCCAAGGCGCTCTTTGAGATCCATCAGATCCGATGCCATGCAGAAGGCAGCCATGACCTCAGAGGCAACGGTGATATCGAAGCCATCCTGGCGAGGCATGCCATTGCCGACGCCGCCAAGACCATCGACGATGCTCCTGAGCTGGCGGTCATTCATATCGACACAGCGCTTCCAGACGATGCGGCGCGGGTCGATGCCGAGAGCGTTGCCCTGCTTGATGTGGTTGTCGAGCATGGCAGCACAGAGGTTGTTCGCAGCGCCGATAGCATGGAAGTCGCCCGTGAAGTGGAGGTTGATGTCCTCCATCGGCACGACCTGGGCATAGCCGCCGCCGGCAGCGCCGCCCTTGATACCGAAGACGGGTCCGAGGGATGGCTCGCGCAGGCACAGGAGTGCATTCTTGCCACGACGGCAGAGAGCATCCTCGAGGCCGACCGAGGTCGTCGTCTTGCCCTCGCCCGCAGGCGTCGGGTTGATGGCCGTCACGAGAATGAGCTTCGCCTTCTTGGGAAGGTCCTTCAGGGCATGGATGTCGACCTTTGCCTTGTAGCGTCCATAGAGTTCTAGCTGGTCTTCCGAGAGGCCGGCACGCTTTGCGACCTCGGTGACAGGAAGCATCGTTGCTTCCTGTGCAATCTCGATATCTGACTTTGCCATCTTGGCTTCCTTTCGCTTCTTGGCTCCTGCCAATGGTTACCGGGTTTCACGGGGCGATCTGACCATGCTTCCATTGTGTACCTCAAAGCCCACTGCTGCACCCTCAATCCTGATATATGGCAGTTGTGTGCGCCCATATCGGTTCTTCATGCACATCCATAGCCAAAGCCTATGGACCTGATGCAGCCGAAAGGCACCTGGCATGCCTTCAAGCTTCCCTGCTGGCGTGATGCAGCCATGCATGCCATCCTGCTGCCCCTTGAAACGAATGCCAAGATGGAGGCCTGGATTGTCAAGGCGGCACCTGAGCCATACGCTCCAGGGCAGCCTGCAGAAGGCCTGTGGGCTTGGCCTGTCCGAGGATGGGATTGCTGCGCTGCGGCATGCAGCTGCGCGGGGGCCGGCGACAGAGCGGCTGCTGCTGTCAGCTTCCGACAGCGGTTGTAAAAGAGATGCACCGACAATGCCTCACTGTCTTGCAGCAGACAAGCGGCGCCGGTGTAGGCTGACAGCATCAGGAACGGCCATCTTGCAGCAGGGATGGAGATCTTGATCCGGCCGCACCATACGCTTCCGCGCTTGCAGAAGCCGAAAGGTTGCCGGGCTCTTTGCCCTGGCCGCCGCACGCCCTGAGCACACGAAGAAGGCCGCACCTCACGGCACGGCCTTCCTGGCTAGACGATATGTTCCAGCTGCTACTCGAAGTCGGCAATCTGGGCCTTGAGCTGCTCTACCGTAGCGGTGAGCTCTGCTTTCTGGGACTGCTTCTTCTCGATGACCTCAGGCGCTGCCTTGGCAACGAATCCTGCATTGCCGAGCGTGCGCTCGACGGAAGCAAGATCCTTCTCTGCCTTGGCAAGCTCCTTCTTGAGGCGCTTCGCCTCGGCATCGAGATCGACGAGGCCACCCAGGGCGACGAAGATCTCGAGCGAGCCATCAGCCACGGAGACAGAGCCCGCAGGCTTCGTCTGCTCGGCACCAAGCGCCAGCTGGTCGACACGGCCGACGCTCGTGATGAAGTCACGCTGGGACTCGAGCACGGCAGCATCTTCCGGCGTGGACTTCACGGCCACGTCGAGTTCTGCCTTCGGAGACAGGCGGTAGCGGGCACGGGTGGAGCGCACGACGGAGATGACGCGCTTTGCGAGATCGAAGTCATGCTCTGCGCGCTCGTTCACGAACTGTGCAAGCTCGTCGGGCTCAGGCCACTTGGCGACCATCAGGAACTTGGCGCTGTGGTCATCGAGGCCGGATGCCGGCAGGGCATCCCAGACGCTCTCTGTCACGAACGGCATGACCGGGTGCAGGAGCCTCATCGAGACATCGAGGACATACACGAGGTTGCGCTGGACCTGCAGCTTCTCCTCGGGCGTGCCATCAAGCAGGCGGCCCTTGCAGAGCTCGATGTACCAGTCGCAGACCTCACCCCAGAAGAAGCTCTGGAGATTCCTGGCGTAGTCGCCGAAGTTGTAGGTCTCGAGCTGCTCGGTAGCCTCTGCAACCTCCTTGGCAAGGCGGGAAAGCATCCAGGCATCCTCTGCCGTCTCTGCCTTCGGGGCGCCCGGCGTATAGCCGTCGAGGTTCATCTGCACGAAGCGGGAAGCATTCCAGATCTTCGTGACAAAGGAGCGTGCCTGCTCGGTACGCGGCGAGTCGATGAGCTTTCGCGTCTTCTTGTCGATGTTGGCATCGAACTTGACGTCCTGGTTCGTCGTGATGAGCGTCAGAAGGTTGAAGCGCATAGCGTCAGCGCCGTACTTCTCGATGAGGTCCATCGGGTCCACGCCGTTGCCCTTGGACTTGGACATGCGGCTGCCATCCTTGGCAAGGATCGTGGCGTAGATGTAGACGTCGTGGAACGGAACCTCGTCCGTGAAGTAGAGCGAGCTCATGATCATGCGGGCAACCCAGAGGGCAATGATGTCGCGGGCGGTCACGAGGACCTTGGTCGGGTGATGCCCCTCCATCTCCTCCGGATGGTCAGGCCAGCCCTGTGTCGCGAAGGTCCAGAGCTGAGAGGAGAACCAGGTGTCGAGGACATCCTCGTCCTGATGGATGTTCTTGCTTCCACACTTCGGGCACACCTCGGGGTCCTCCATGAGGGCGTCTTCCCAGCCGCAGTCGTCGCAGTGGAAGACCGGAATCCTGTGGCCCCACCAGAGCTGGCGGGAGATGCACCAATCCTTGAGGTTGTCCATCCAGGTAAGGTAGGTCTGCGTCCAGCGGGCAGGATGGAACTTGACTTCCCCATCGCGCACGACCTCAGCTGCACGCTCCTTGAGCTTGTCCACAGCCACGAACCACTGCTCAGAGAGCCAGGGCTCGAGCGCGGTGCCACAGCGGTAGCAGTGCATGACAGAGTGGCTGAGCTCCTCGATGTGATCGAGCAGGCCGTGCTCATCGAACCAGTTGACGATAGCGGTACGGGCCTCATCGCGGTCCATGCCGGAGAACTCGCCGTAGCCATCCACAACGTGTGCCGTCTCATCGAAGATGTTGATCTGCGGCAGGTTGTGCGTCTGGCCCATGGCATAGTCATTCGGGTCATGTGCAGGCGTGACTTTCACGAAGCCAGTGCCGTAGTTTGCATCGACGTGCCAGTCGGAGAAGATCGGAATCTCGCGGTTCACGATAGGAAGCATCACGGTCTTGCCGACAAGCTTCTGCTTCTCGGGGTCCTGCGGAGACACGGCAACGCCCGTATCGCCGAGCATCGTCTCAGGACGGGTCGTTGCGACCGTGATGTACTCGATGCCATCCACCGGCTCGGTCAGCGGATAGCGGAGGTACCACAGATGGCCCTTCTCGTCCTTGTACTCTGCCTCGTCGTCGGAGATGGCGGTACGGCAGGAGGGGCACCAGTTCACGATGCGCTTGCCGCGATAGATGAGTCCATCGTGGTACCAGTCGCAGAAGACCTTGCGCACGGCACGGGAGAACTCGGGGCTCATCGTGAACTTCTCATCGGAGAAGTCGATGGAGCAGCCCATACGCTTGATCTGGCTGACGATGGTTCCGCCGTACTCATGCGTCCAGTCCCAGCAGGCCTCGATGAACTTCTCGCGGCCCATCTGAAGGCGGTTCTTGCCCTCGGACTTGAGCTTCTTGTCCACCTTGGTCTGGGTGGCGATACCAGCATGGTCGGTGCCCAGGATCCACCTGGTGGAGCGGCCCCTCATGCGGCTGTAGCGGATGAACGTATCCTGGATGGAGTCATCCATTGCATGGCCCATGTGCAGGATTCCCGTCACGTTGGGAGGCGGGATAACGACGGTGCAGTCGCCTACGCCCTTGCTTCTCTGGTAGCAGCCTGCATCCATCCACTGCTGGATGAGCTGAGGCTCATGCTCTTGGGGATCGTAGGTCTTCGGCATCTCTTTCACAGCAACGTACCTTCCGACAGGTCCCGTCCGACCGCGTTGGCACTCGTGTATTGAGCGCGCGCCTCGTTCGGGACTGGCTTTCCCTCATGCCAGATATCTGTCCGGCATGGACCTCTTACGATACCACGATGAGGTTAGAGCAGGCAGACGCTTGAGGATGTTGCTTCAAGGGCCCACACGTGCCGGCAGCAGGAACATGCAGGCAGCAGAAGATGCCGAAACGAAAGGAGGCGGAGCCCTGAGAGCTCCGTCTCCCATTCAGCACCTATAGCGCGAGCGCTAGCGATCCTGCCTCCTGCGCGGCGGCGCCTGTCGCCTCCTGCTCCGTCCCTGTGCCTGCATGTGGACGTGGATGCGGTGCTATCCTCTGCAAGCGCCTTCCCCGGCACAGCAGCGAGGCTCGCCAGAGGGCCACCGCTGCGGCCATCGCACCTCCAGCATGCCTCTCAATCCTGCTTGCATGCCCCTGAGCCTCGCCGTCATCGACCATCAGCTTCCGTACGAATGCATAATCCCTTCGTACCGATGTAGACTTCTGAAACAAAGGTTTCTTGATATGCCAGAATCTCATCCGAATAGTTACATAATATTCAGTAACTTGCATGTCTCATCTTTCACAGACCCTGCGCCCAGCAGAACCATCTCAATATGTGCTTCAGCAGCAGCCTCCTGCCTGAGCGTTCGGCCAGCACCAATCGCCTGCTGCTGGCAGAATCTCAAGAAGGGCATTGCATCTCGCTCCCCTCTTCGTGCATCTCGGCTGCAGCCGGCAGAGAGCTTATCGTCCATCCCGTAAGCTGTAGCCAGAAGGAGAAGGAGGCGCACATCATGAAGCTCAAGCTCATCACGAACCCGACACTATCCGAGCCCGAAGTCACCATCGCCTCTGCTCCGAAGGACAAGGAGGCAGAGCGCATCGCGCAGGCACTGCAGGGCATAGGAAATACGCTATTTGCCTATCGGGAGAGATCAGGCACCTCGAAGGAGCGTGTTGCCATATCCGATATCTGCTCCCTCGAGGCAGCAGACGAGGAGACCCTGCTCCATATGGCAGATGGCCGGACGCTCTTTGCAGCACAGCGGCTCTCTGCCCTCGAAGGAGAGCTGCCAAACAGATCGTTCGTCCGCATCTCGCGGCAGAGCATCGCTAACCTCGACCGGGCACGCACGATCCGTCCCGAGTTCGGCAGCCGCCTCGTGCTTGGCCTTGCAGATGGCACAGAGGTCCTGGTGACCAGAAGCCACGTGGCAGAGGTGAAGGAACGTATCGGCATCCCCCAGAAAGGAGACCGGAGATGAGCAGCACCAACACAAACAAGACCTACGGCGTCTTTGCAGGAGAGCTCCACGAGCACGCAGGAGCCGCTATCGCAATGGGCGTCTTCGTGGGCTCCAGCTGGGCCGTGGCAGCAGTCATTGCCTGCTCCCTTGCCATGCTTGTGGAAGGCACAGCCATAGCAGATCTCCGCTGGATCTTGAGCATCGTTTTCGGCATGCTGGCAGGAGGCATCCTCCAGCAGCTCTGGTTCAATTTCAGGCCAGCGCTGCATATGAGCTACGGCGGACGGATTGCAGGCTTCGGCATCTCATACTTCCTGGTCCTTGCGCTCTGTGCCCTTCTCGGCTCCTGGCTGCCCGATGGAATGCCTGCGGCCTGGGCAGGCTTTGCCGGGCTCTACCTCATCACGCTTGCCATCCTCACGCTCACATTCACCTACGCCTTCCGCAAGCGCAGCGCCGAGTATCAGGACCTGCTCGACCGCTTCCATGGGAAGAGCGAATAGCTGCAAAGACCTTGAGGCAACTGCCCACACGGACACAAGCAAGCACCTCATACGGGCCTCCTTTCCTTACGGAGGGGAGGCCTTATCTCATTCCACTCGATACGCAACATGTCGTGCATCTCACCGATGCGGTAGCATGTGAGTTCATCCGATACAGACTCATGCAAGGAGCGCTTCACCATGCCCGAAAATGCCACTGCCGAAACGCCGTTCGACCGCCTGAAGCTTGTCCTCGGCGAGGAGCGCCTGAAGCGCCTCCAGGATGCGACGGTCATGGTCCTGGGGCTGGGCGGTGTCGGCTCGAACTGCACGGAAGCCCTTGCCCGAGGCGGCGTAGGACATCTCATCCTGATCGACCGCGATACAGTGGCACCTTCCAACATCAACCGCCAGGCCATTGCCTTCCACTCCACAATCGGCCTTCCCAAGTGTCAGGTCATGGAGAAGATGGTCCTGGACATCAATCCCAGCTGCCAGGTAGAGACCCTTCAGGCCTTCATCCCGAAAGACGGACTCGGAGAAATGCTTTCCCAGTTCCCCCGCCCCGATTACCTCATCGATGCGATAGACACCGTCTCGCAAAAGCTTGCCCTTGCCAAATGGTGCCAGGACGAGAGGATTCCGCTCTTAAGCTCCATGGGAGGTGCCAACAAGCTCGATCCGAGCAGGCTTGCCTTCTCCAAGATCGAGAAGACCTCAGGAGACCGTCTTGCGAAGGCCATGCGCAAGAATTGCCGGAAACGCGGCATCAAGGGACTTGAGGTCCTCTACTCGACAGAGAAGGGAAATGGCCCCAAGCCTCCGAAGACCGAGGATGGAAAGAGGCCTGACAAGGGCCTGACGCTGGGGACCATGAGCTACATGCCGCCCATCATGGGACAGATGATTGCCGGCAAGGTCATCTGCCGCTTGGCAGGCTTCGAGCCCATGCCCTACTCAGGCGAGGAAGACCTGCAATGCTAGGCGGAGACAATAGCGCCGATAAGCCAATCAGGCACTACGACATGCACTGCCATGTCGACTTCCAGGAAGACCCTCAAGGCTTCCTTGACGCGGCAGATGGGCTTGGCCTCTCCTTCCTTTCCTGCACGGTCACACCTGTGGGATATCAGGAAGCAAAGAGCTGGAGCGGCAAGGATAACGTGGCTCTTGGCCTTGGTGCCCATCCCTGGTGGGTAGCAGATGGCAGGGTGGATGAGGAAGCTCTCCAGGAGCTTCTATCCCTTGCGCCAGATGCTCCCCTCATCGGCGAGATAGGCATCGATCTCTCACGCAAGCATGTCGACCTTGCATCCAAAGATTACCAGGCAGATGCTTTCAGACGCATTGCTGAAGCCTCTGCCAAGGCTGGTGGCAAAGTGCTCTCGATCCATTCCGTGAAGTCGGCAGACCTCGTGCTCGACATCCTCGAGGACGCTGGCTGCACGCCAGAAGCATCAGGCTCCCTTCCCATCCTCCACTGGTTCTCAGGCTCTACACCCGAACTCTGGCGGGCAATAAAGCTCGGCTGCTTCTTCAGTGTCGGCGAGCCCTTCCTCCATACCCGCCATGCGAAGGAATATCTGAAGCTCATCCCTCATGAGAAGCTCCTTCTCGAGACGGACTATCCTCCTGAGCATGCAGATTTCAAGCCCGAAGAATACGAGCGTTCCCTTTCCGCGGCAACAGAGCTCATTGCCGCGTCCTGGACTGCTCCGCTCGATGAAGCTGCTGAATTCCTCGCAGCAACGAGCAGCAAGATCTTCGACCGTACCAAGGACAGAGACTGATCGAGCCAGTCTTTCCTGCTGCATCGAAGCTGCATTCATCAGCTGCTGCACTGCCGGATGCCTAAGAAGCTTTCCTTTCACCTGCCGCAAGACCTCATATCCTTGCAAGGCGTTATCATTGAAGCAAACGCCTGCTCATCTATGCAGCAGCTGTCTTCAGTGAGCGTTTTCCCAAGGAGGAGAAGGAACATGGCAACGAGAAAGTCAGGGAGCTCCAAGCCACGCAGCACATCCACGAGGTCGAGGTCTTCCCGCTCTGCAGCAAAGCCTAAGGCTCAGAAGGAGGCAAAGGGGACCAAGACGACGAAGCCTGCTGCAACACCAGCAGCAAAGGCTGAGCCTGCTCCGAAGGCCACAGAGCCTATAAAGAAGGCAGCGGCTGCCGCAGCACCTGCACCTGCAGCAAAGCCTGCAGCTGAAGCGAAGAAGCCCGAGCCGAAGAAGGAGCCTGCCACCAAGGCAGCAGCTCCGAAGGCAGAGGCTCCTAAGGCTGCTGCACCCAAGGCAGATCCCAAGCCTGCCGCAAAGACAGCTGCGAAGGCAGAAGCACCTGCTGCCAAGAAGTCTGAGCCAGAAGCAAAGGCCACGCCTGCCCCCAAGGCAGCACCGGCTGCAAAGCCTGCTGCAAAGGCCGCTCCGAAGGCAGAAGAGCCGAAGGCTGCTCCGGCCGCCAAGGCAGAGCCCAAGGCAGCTGCCCCTGCAGCAAAGCCTGAGCCGAAGCCGGCTGCTGAAGAGAAGAAGCCTGCACCCAAGGCAGAGGCTCCGAAGGGGGAGCCGAAGGCAGCGGCCAAGGCCGAGCCTGCAGCAAAGCCTGCGCCTGCAAAGAAAGAAGAGCCTGCCAAGAAGGCAGAGGCTCCGAAGGCTGCACCTGCCGCTAAGAAAGAACTCACCTCGAAGGCAGAAGCTGCGCCTGCAGCCAAGCCAGCCGTGAAGGAAGAAGCACCTGCAAAGCCCGCCCCGAAGCCCGCCGCCGCCAAGGCCGAACCCGAACCGAAGAAGGCAGCAGAGCCCGAGAAGGCTGAGAAGCCGGCAGAGAAGCCTGCCAAGGCAGAAGCGAAGCCTGAAGAGCCGAAGACAGCTCCTGTACCAGCCGCAAAGGAAGAGACTGCTCCTGAGCCTGCCAAGGAAAAGCCCAAAGCAGAGGAGGCTCCGGCTCCTGAGCCCGAGCCTGAACCTGAACCGCTCCCCCAGCCGAGGCGCTCGATCGCCTTCATCGGCTCCGAGTGCTATCCCTTCGTCAAGACTGGCGGACTCGGCGATGTCATGTATGCCCTGCCGAAGGCTCTCGTGAAGCAGAACTGCGACGTGAAGGTCATCCTGCCGCGCTATGCCTGCATCAAGCAGGATTGGCAGGAGAAGATGGTCTACAAGGGCGCTTTCCAGATGGATCTCTGCTCTGACGGCAGGCAGTTCTATGTCGGCATCATGGAGTACGTCTCCCCTGACGGCGTGGTCTATGACTTCATCGACAACCAGGACTTCTTCACGAACGGCAACCCCTACACGAACCTCGTGGATGACATCCCGCGCTACTGCTACTTCGACAAGGCAGCGCTCTCGACGCTTCTCTTCCTCGACTGGATTCCTGACATCATCCATTGCCATGACTGGCAGGCAGCGCTTGTGCCGGTCTATCTGCGCACGCTCTTCCAGAACACGGAGCTTGCACGCTCGAAGACCATGATCACAATCCACAACCTGCGCTTCCAGGGCAAGTACAACATCCCGACCATCAAGTACTGGTCTGGACTCCCTGACTATGTCTTCAACAAGGATGTCATGCAGGAGGACTGGACCGAGGCCAACATGCTCAAGGGCGGCCTCACCTACGCCGATATGATTACGACGGTCTCCGGCACCTATGCAGGAGAGATCCAGACGCCGGAATACGGCGAGGGCCTCGATGCCCATCTGCGCTACCACTCCGGCAAGCTCCGCGGCATCGTGAACGGCATCGACTACGACATCTGGAACCCTGCAATGGACAAGCTGCTCGATACTCCTTATGACACGAAGAATGTGCTTGAAGCCAAGAAGGAGAACAAGAAGGCACTCCAGGAAGAGCTTGGCCTCGAGCAGGACGAGGGCAAGATGGTCATCGGCCTCATCTCCCGTCTCACATCGCAGAAGGGTCTTGACCTCGTCACGACCGTCATGGAGCAGCTCATCGACGGCAACACCCAGGTCGTCGTCCTCGGCACTGGCGAGCCCCAGTACGAGGAGTCCTTCCGCTGGTTCGAGAATGCCCACAAGGGCACCGTCTGCTCGAGCATCATGTATGACGAGGCACGCTCGCACCACATCTATGCTGGTGCCGACGCCCTCCTCGTTCCTTCCCGCTTCGAGCCCTGCGGCCTTACCCAGCTCATCGCTATGCACTATGGCACGATTCCGGTAGTCCGCGAGACCGGTGGTCTCAAGGACACGGTCGAGCCGTACAACATGTTCGAAGACTCCGGCAACGGCTTCACATTCGACCGTTATGAGCCAGGCCTCCTGCTTGACGCAATCAACCGTGCCAAGACGCTCTACTTCACGAGCCGCGAATCCTGGGACAAGATGGTCGTGCGCGACATGGAGAAGGATGTCTCCTGGAGCAGATCAGCATCCCAGTACCGCGACCTCTATCTCCAGCTGACGCAGTACTAAGCAGCACATACATCTAGAACGTCAATGGGCGGACACCACTCGGTGCCCGCCCATTTCTTCGTTCAAACTGCTAGTCAAAAGCAAAGCAGGCCGGACTTTGCATCCGGCCTGCTCAGCATCTCAGCTATGCCTCGCCATTGTGGCGTCTCCTGCGGATCCACGCGAGCGCAAAGAGCACAAGGACCGCGCCTCCCGCCGCAATCAGTCCGTCGAATCCAGACGCACCGGAAAGCGGCATCGCAGTTACCGAAGTGCGGTGATAAGTCGTACTTCTCTTGCCATAGTCCTCCTGCTTGCCGACCTTGTCGATTGTCGCGGTGTTGGTGTAATCAGTCGTCTGGGTCACCGGATCCTTGCGGACCACGGGGATGGTGATTGTAACTGTTCCATTAGATGGAAGCTTGCTTACATCGAACTCGAGCTTGTTTCCGTCAACCTGGTAGGAGACAGAAGACTGACTGCCTATCTTGGTTCCCGCCTTGATTCCAAGCGAATCGGACTCTACCGACATGACCGAAGGATCATCAAGCGACAAGCCGTCGGGCAGCTGATCAGTCACATGCACATCTCTCACATTCGGCAATGAGGTATCAGTAGCCTTGTTCGTTATCGTGAGCGTATAGGTAAGCTGCTTGTTAGCGTCGTTACCAATCTCTGCGGGATGGTCTTGTGTACCGGACTTGGGATCGCAGGTCTTTTCGATGCCGACATTTGCAGCCAGAAGCGTAACGTTCCTATTTGCGGGCTCCGTTGTAATGGCAGCACTTGCTCCAGCAGTTGTGCCTACAAACATTCGCTTGCTTATTGATGCCTCATTTGTTTCAGTTCTGCCAGCACGGCTGGAATCAGATGTAGCTTTCATATGCACATATGCAACAAGCGTACCCTTCTGATTTAGCACGAAATCCTTGCCAGAGTCAGTCTTACGACAATCTATAGCGATTGCCTTTACCATAGAAAGGTCATCTGGAGCGGTTGTAGTCCAGATGCCGCTATCTAGAGAACGCGTCTGGTCTGTAGGAGTCACCGTCGTATAGTAAACGACAGGCTTGCATGTATCAGTCGTATTCGAATCGTCCGCATCGTAAGTGACCTTCGAGTCTATTGACGAGATATCAACGCTCTCAAAGCTGCCTATGGCATTCTTCTGCTCGGAGCTAAACGTATCATATAGAACAATATTGTCGGTGCGGGTATTGCTATCGGCCTTGTAGTGAAGACGGTCTATGTACTCATCGCCAATATAGGCAGTCCCGCTCTGTTCGTAATAAGCCTCATTTTCTGTTTCTACTTGATCATCGAATCCAGACTCAAGTGCAGTTACATTACCAAAATCAACCCTGGTTGTTGCTGCCGCAGCCTTCTGCTTATCCGTCCAAGCCTTGTGGACAATGTCTTTGTAATAATCCCAATCAGCGAAAGCCTCGTTCACATCTGAATCAAAGATATCTGACTTAGACGTGTCAATAAATACTGCGCTACCTGTAGCAATACCTCCACGATCATCGATATTGGTATACGTATCATGCAATTTATAAACAAGCCTGATAGTATTCCGTGAACCTACACTCTCAATAGAATTGATTATCTGATCAGGGATATGTACTCGGACCATAAGCATAGTCCGCCCTGTCCCTTCCCAGTTTGACACCTGCTTGACTTCTCGATCGGCTACAGGATTGACAAAAGCACGTACATCATTCCAACCCCGATATAAATTGCCAGGTAGTCCGGCTAGAACTTCATCATCCTTCACATAAGTACCAGCAGGAAGCAATACATAGAAAACACCTTCCGATGGGATGTAGTTCCTCAGATACTTAAGGTTGGCATACTTTTTAGTCTGGCTATTATTGCCATCTACATTGGTTTCTATATATGCATCCAGCTGAGTTGCGGTCACACGTTCGCTATTCGCACTATTGTCGATAACGTAATCGTTGTCCACACGCAAACCCGCACTCGAAGAAATCGCAGAGAATTGATAGCTTACTAAATGCCAATAGTTTCCAACTGCATTCTCTACAGAGTTCTCTGTGTTGCCTTCGACGGACTGTGTGCCAGATGCAAAACCGCCTATCACGCTATCGAGTCCAGCATCTATATCCTTCTGTATGCGGCTAGCTAGCGTTGCACTCGGATGTATGGTAATCGAATAGTGTATATTTACATCTGAAGCATAAAACGGGCTATTTACCTGCTTAGCTTCAATTTCCACTGCATCTGTTGGAAACGCGACACGGTTTTTACTGTTTACGTCGCTAACAACTGTACCGTCATTTGCGTTCGTAAATGTATATGACGAATCCCCGTCTCGAACAATCTGTCCGTATTTTACGAACTCAGAGTCACCAGCCTTACGTATCCAGATTTCTATAGGTTGGTATTTGTCATATGAAGTCGAACTGCTAGGATCACGTTGCCATCCAATCTCATTTATATACGCACCATCATACTCATCGTCCGTTATATAGAATGAATCAAGGCTGTAGTCCTCATCGCTCAGCTCTTGCGGATTGAGACTATTTATTGTATCGATTCCGGGCTTTTTTCCATAGTATTGAGTACTTGCCCTATCTGATGAAAATGCATAATACTTGCCGTCAGTTAAATCAAAACTTGTTGAACTCTTGTATGTACTATCAGCAGCGTTCCAAGTCGACTTTTCGTCGTAATCATAGGAATGAAGCTCGAAATCAGGAAGAGTTACCTCGAGCCCTTGTGCCAGGAAAGACTGCGCTGAATCAACTGTATAGCCCAGAGAGCGTGAATCCTCCCTTGCTTTTCCCATTGCTTTCAAGCCTCCGCCTGCAGGAAGCGCCTTAACAGACAAATCTCCAGTCGGCTTCACCTCTGTAGTTACGGTATGTCCATCTTGCCAAGTATCAGTAATAGTCAAACCGTTGCTGACACTAATGCCGTCATTTGTCATATCTGTACCGTTCTTCACGGCATCAGAAATCTTTGTCATCGGATAACGATATAGAAGTGCATATATTTGCGTGTTATATACTGAATTGGTTCCAAGATATGCATCATAAATATAGTTCTCGCTAAAATCTCCACCTTTTGTTGGAGAGTTGCCAATACCAGTCCACAGTTGGTTCAACAAATTCGGATTATTAGCAATATCGGTGTACTGTGGATCTATTGAGATATGAGTACTGAAATCATATCGGTTCCCACCTGCATACTTTTTAACACCGACAAGTTCTCCACCGTCAGCGTCATCCGGATTAACGCTAAGCATGTATTTATATGGCATAGTTGAGGCGCCAGCGCGCTGGTAAGTCACATACCACACAATATAGAAGTACTTATCGGAATCCGCGGGTTTCGTGCCCCATGAATTGTTCCAGGTGAAATAAATTCCCTTATTGTTGTCCTGAGTTGCATGCGTCAGTGTGACCTTAGCCGGATTCACTTTTGTCAATATCTTTACGCTAAGCTCAGTGCTTGCAACCTCGGAGCTATTAACGCTGCATACGACAGGGTACGCAGCTTGATAGACTCCTTTATCATTCCCATCAGCTTGAACCACCGACTTCACATCAAGCATTGTTGGGCGATATCTGTAATCAACATTTACATCCAGCTCTGTTGCGCCTGTGATGTCTTTATAGTTCTGCATCACATAGTACTTTACCTGCTGGCCATCAACTTCTTTGGTTTCTTCTGCATAGTTGAAATCCGTAACGCTATTTGTACTCGGAGCCTCTGGAATCATCCAATCAATTTGATCCAATCTGGTCGCTCCGTATTGCGCATCGCTGCAAGCAGCCAGCAAGGGATCATCTGTGTCTAGCCCCCGGTAAAACCCGACAGGCAATTCAATTTTTACAGATCCCTTCTTATAGATAGTCTTCGAATCACCTGCCAGTTTTAGATAAATCTTCATGGTTGATTTATGCAGAGTATTCGTATTTGGCGTACAACTGTAATCTCTCTGAGTTGTTACATCACTTGCACTGTAGTCACTATTCGTATAGCATGTCTCAGAATCAGCTGCATTTGTCCAATATGCTTTGAAAGTGCTTTTGTCTTCAGTTTCATTAGCGCTTGCTTCGTTGGATGCAGCTACGGCAGGATTGCTCTTATTAAAGTCATTTGCAGTAGCGGTGCTTGCGGAATCGGATGTATCAGTCGTGCCTGCTGATTCATTGTTATTAGATGAAGCAACAGCCGATGTCCCGTTATCGTTTGTATCGGTGGTGCCATCCGCTTTCTGCGCTCTAGCTGAATCCATCTCGGATGTATTGCTACCCGAACCTGAATCACTTGAGCCCTTTTGGTCTGCCATCGAAGAAGTTGTGTCCTGTGACTTCTCAGAGCCCTGCTCCTGCACCACCGCAGCGTCAGATGTCCCATTGACAGCCTCTGCAACGCCATCGAGTGGCGTCGCGATTAATGTCATGGCGACAGTCAGAAGCACGGTGAGCACCTTTGCCCAGAAGCCATCTCTCTTGAACATGTTCAAACCCTCCGAACCGATCCTGCAATCAAAGCCTGCATCTGTACTCCGAGTACAGCGCCGCCTTCGTCTACCTCCCCGCATGATGCCTGCCTCCCAAGCATTCATCGCAAGGCCTGGCACCCTGCTTCTTTGCCTTCCGTCTGTTCATGCGAACCGGCTTGGTTCCAGGAGAATGGCGAAGAGCGCATGCCTTGCTCTTGTGCCATATGCCATCGGCAACCCAGACATGGTTGGCCAGATGGGCTCCTATCGCAAGCGCAGCTATAAGAACTGCAATGCCAGCCATTGCGGGGATGGTCCTGCGGTTCACGTAGTTGTTCACATTTCCTGCTCCTTCATCGCGATCAAGTACACGGTCCGTTCTATGTCCGCGTACCAGAAGGCGATGGTCGTTCACGCCGTAAGGCGTGCAGGTGACCAGAAGGCAGGAATCCTCTCCCGGAACAAGAGCGATGGCCTGTTCCCAGGCGTCGTAGTCGTCCTGAGAGATGACCTCGATGTTGTCGACCTCGTAGACGCATTCACGTCCCAAAGCATCGAGTGCAAAGAGGTCTCCTGGTTCCAGCTGCCTGATATCGTCGAATGCCCGCATGTCCGGCATGCCGGAATGCGCCGATATCACGCAGTTGGAAGTGCTTCCGCCTACTGGGAGGCTCGTCGTCTCGATGTGTCCGATTCCTGCAGCAAGAGCTTCCTGATCGGTGCCGTGATAGATAGGCATCTCCAGATCGATCTTGGGGCACTCGAGGTATGCCATGTACGGCTTCGTAAGAGCGAGCTGCTCATCATACGGCAGTACCTCTTCGTCCACTTCCTGGCCGGCAAGCTTCTCGTTGTAAAGATCAGCCAGATGTAGCTCTGCCTGTGCTTCGGGATCGTCTGCCTCGCTGTAGGTGGACTGCATCTCGCTCACGGCCTGATGGTCGTGATAGGCGATAATCCAGTCAGAGATGAGCGGGTACAGGAGCATGGCAAGGCCGATGAGCATGCCCACAAGAGGAAGGATCGTCCAGATACGGGACGACCTGCGGGACGTGCCCTTCTTTCCGTCTGCTCCTGCACCCACAAGATCACCTAGAAGCTACTCGGCATCGTCGTTGCTAGCGTTGCGCTTGTGCTTCAGATAAGCTGCAGCAGAGATAACGAGAATAGCGGAGCCGTAGACCATGAGAGCAGTGGTGCCTTTCATACCAGTCAGTGGCATAGTGATTTCCTTCTTATCGCCGACAGTCACCGTGACGATACCGGTCGTAACGTCAGCTGCCGTGCCGGTCTTCGGCTGGAGCTGGTGATTACCCGTCGTGCCATCAGGCGTACCAGCAATAACGTCAGAGTTCTGGTCCACGCTGAGATCCAACCCGGTCAGGCTGTCCTTGTTGTCGCCGGAAGTACTGATAGTAGGAGTGATGGTGAAGGTAAATTTACCGGTCTTCTGATACCCATTAGGTGCAGCAGTCTCCTCAACCGTATAGGTACCCGCATCGAGACCGTTGACCATAAAACCGTCGTCGCCGTTTGCAGTGAATGTATAGGCTGCATCGCCAAGAGAACCGTCGCTCTGTACGTACTTGCCATCAGAGTTCTTGATGGTGAAGGTAGCCCCGTTAAGAGCCTTCTCCGTATCGCGGTCGCACTTCACAAGCTTGAGCTTGTACGTGTACTCCCTGACAGTAGGATTGTTCGTCGTCGTGCCAGTGCCACTCGTATGAGGATCGTTGCTGTAGGTAAGCTTCACCGTGTTATCGAGGTTAGTTCTCTGGCCTGCAGCAGCGTTGGCGTTGACCTTTGCAGTGTAGGTGACATCGACTTTGCTGTCCTTGGTAATAAGCGTTGTAGCAGTCTTGAGATCGTTGAAGGTGACGGTAAGCTTATGGCTGGTCTGGTCGTAAGCAACCGTTGCTTTGCTCGTGACATCCGTACCATCAACGGTTACCTTTGCATCTTCCTGATAGTCCAAGCCTGCAGAGAGCGTATCGGTGAAGACGTACTGATAAGTTTTGAAGGTTGCAATATCACTCGAAACCGTGCCTTCGATTTTATAGCTCAGGGTATCGCCGACATGCGTGGATCCGCTGGTCTGCCCATTGTCAACGGTCTTCGTGACCGTCGGCACGGAGTCCTTCTCCGTAACGTTCACATCTTTGCCGCCGACGACAGCAAAGATAGGAGCAGTTGCGCTCTCGCCGTTACCAGCAGTGTTTGGTGTCGTGACGAACAGCCAGTAGCCAGCGCTCAGGTTAGTTGCCGTATCAGGTTTAACGGTCGTAGTCGTAGTGACACCAGAGACCGCCTTGGCCAGTGCATTGGCAGTGCTGCTAGCTTCAACCGCAGTCGTGCTGTCAGTGCCTGTTATCTGCTGGGTAATCCAGTCAGCACCATCCTGAGCTGTATTGAAAGTCTTCTTAGCAACCGACTCGACTGCAGCCTTCACATCGTTATTAGCCCAATCAAGGTCGCTGACCTTCTTCTGGCCACCAACCTCTTCAACCTTGCCGGTAAAGATCTGATAGCCCGTGAACGTCGTGCTGTTGCCAGTTACCTGATTGATGGTGATGTTTCCCGTCGCAGCAGCATCAGCAGCAAATGCGACCGTCGCCGGCGCCATCATCCCTGCACCCATGGCAAGCGTGAGGCCTGCCGTCACCGCGAGGCGTGCAATGTTCGTCTTCTTCATGTACAACGTCCTTTCTTCCTGTTCCCTTCCCTAAGGAAGCCGAGCTCATAGGACACCCTGGCGAGGGGTGGCATATGCAGAAGTGAATTGATGAGATTAAGAGCCTGTTTAGTGGTTCTGCTTGTCCTTATGGGACAGAGCGCGGGAGATTACGATGGCGACAATACCGACAGCAATCAGAAGGACTGCAATGCCGATGCGGTTGTAATCGCTCGTGTCCGGCATGCCGATCCTGCTGCCCTTTGAAGAAGCCTGAGATGTGGTACCAGCATTGCCGCCATTGGTATCCGGCGTCTTGGCAATCTCAGAGTCTTCGATGGTGAGATTCACTACACCAGAAGTGGAATCGACGCCCGTGACAGAAGCATCATCAGCCGAAGCTTTGAGGCTCTTCCTGTCACCCTGGAGCGTTATCGTCACATCGGACGCAGCCTTATAGCCCTCCGGCACTTCGACTTCCTTGAAGGTATAACTGCCATTTGCTAGATTGGCGACTGTCACGACACCCTGATCATTGGTGCGCCAAATGGAAGCATCAGTCTTTTCTTCGGTTGCCGTGCTATCCGTGTTGATGTAAAGGCCCTTGGCATCCTGAACGGTAAAGCCAGCTTTGGGAAGCTCTTGACCGTTCTGTGCATCCTTCTTCGTCAGACGCACGAACCACGTAGCAACTTCGGCCTGCTGACGTTCGGATGTTGTATCGGTCGTAGATGCTGCTGCGAGGAAATGCGGAAGATGGGACAGCGTCGCCTTTGCAGCATGGATGCTCGAAGTGCTGACACCTTCGCTGGCATCTGCAGCGCTATCGGAGACTGCCTTCGTCGGCTTCCTCGTATAGGTGAGCGTTGCATCGTTCTCGTTCTCATGAGCGAGACCGGCTGTAGCAAGCGTATTCAGATGTGCGGTATAGGTGACGGTGATAGTATGGAACTCTCCGAGCTCAGGAAGGACCTTCTTGAGGTCAGCGAAGTTGACTGTGAGCTTCTGGCCATTGAGAGAAATCTCTGCGTCAGAGGTGAGGTCCTTCGTCGTCGAGCCATCTGCTGAGGAAGCAAGAACCTTGACGGAAGACTGGTCAACCGTGAAGGATTCATCCATCACATCGTCGAACTGGTAATGATACGTAGGGAAGCTGTCATATGTCGTAGGAAGCGTGCCGACGAGACGGTATTCGGGGTCCACATCGTTTCCGGCAACAGCGAAGTCAGACCAGTCACCATCGGTCCTGACCTGCTTCACGAGCACAGGAGCTTCGGCCTTCTCCGTGACTTCCGTCGTGGCATTGCCACCGACGAGCACAAGCACAGGAGAGGAATCGGCGGAGGTGATCAGCCAATAGCCATCCTCGAGCTCGGTCTCTCCTGTCGTGATGTCGGTCTTGTCAGCTGCGACACCGGAGGCTTCGACCTTCCAGTCAATCTCGTTTGCAAGGGAAGGCGTCTCGTTTGCAGAGAGCCAGTCAGCGACATCCTGGGCAGTGCCAGCAGGTGCGCCAAGCTCCTGCCAGGAAGTGGCAGGAAGCGCGTCAGTATAGCTGACGTCACTCAGCGTCTGAGAGGTACCCCCCCCCGACACATTCCCGTCGAGGAGCTTGTAAGCGCTATAGGAGCGCGCAACTCCATCTGAAGCGTTCAGCTCCAGCGTTCCCTTTGCATAGGCCGAAACAGGCACGCAAAGTCCGCAGAGAATCATTGCAAGTGCAGTTAGACAGCTCATTAACCGTCGGCTTTGGCTTCGCACAGCTACCCCCAATAGCTACGCTCTGCGCACCGGTATCTCAGGAGCTTTCGTACTTCAAAGGTACCATGGTGCAATATGTACGTTCGTCATGCCAGGACATGACATAATCGAACCATAGCATTAAGCATGGCTTCAGGTTATCCTAATTTTAGGGACCATTCAGGTTGTTTAATCTGTTATCAGACTGAAAGCCTGTTCAGCGGGCATTTAGTCACCTAGATATGACTTTGTAATATTTCCGCAAGACACAATTTGAGATTTCTGAATTCACGACACATCTAAAGAAAATGTCCCATTCTGTCCATTTGTTGGCAGGATGGGACATCTCTGAAAACGGAAATTTCAGCTCGAGCTATGCCGTGTGCTTGCTCTCACTTGCATAGCCAAGACGGGGCGGCTCGGTGCCGTCGACCGCTTCCTTCGTGACCGTGACTTTCGTCACGTCGAGGTCGCTCGGAATATCGAACATCGTATCCTGGAGCGTCGCCTCGCAGATGGCACGAAGGCCACGCGCGCCTGTGTTGCGCTTGAGCGCGAGCTTTGCAATCTCGCGGAGCGATTCAGGCTCGAACTCGAGCTCGACGCCCTCGAGCTCGAACATGCGCTTGTACTGCTTCACGATAGCGTTCTTGGGCTCTGTCAGGATGCGGACAAGGTCATCCTCCCTGAGCTCATGCGTTGCCGTGATGACAGGGATTCTGCCCACGAACTCAGGAATCATGCCGAACTTGTGCAGGTCCTGCGGCATGACCTTGGACATGAGGAAGTCTTCGTCCTCGTCGACCTTCTTCGTGAGCTCGGCATTGAAGCCGACGCCCTTCTTGCCGATGCGGTCAGCCACGATCTTGTCGAGGCCGACGAAGGCGCCGCCGCAGATGAAGAGGATGTTCGTCGTGTCGATGTGGATGAGCTCCTGCTGCGGGTGCTTCCTGCCGCCCTGAGGAGGCACGCTTGCCATCGTTCCCTCGAGGATCTTCAGGAGTGCCTGCTGGACGCCCTCGCCCGACACGTCGCGTGTGATCGAGAGGTTCTCTGCCTTGCGCGCGATCTTGTCGATTTCGTCGATGTAGATGATGCCGACCTGGGCACGCTCCACATCCCCGTCGGCAGCCGTGATGAGCTTCAAGAGGATGTTCTCGACGTCCTCACCGACATATCCGGCCTCGGTGAGCGTGGTGGCATCGGCTATCGCGAATGGCACCTCGAGGAAACGCGCCAGCGTCTGCGCCAGGAGCGTCTTGCCGGTGCCCGTGGGGCCCAGGAGCAGGATGTTGCTCTTGGCAAGCTCAACGTCGTCGCCTTCGGCAGAAGGCTCGCTTCCTGCCATGATGCGGCGGTAGTGGTTGTAGACCGCCACCGACATGGCGCGCTTTGCCTCTTCCTGGCCCATGACGTACTGGGAGAGCTCGTTGTAGATTTCATGAGGGGTCGGAAGCTCCTTGATAGGGGCGGCGGGAGCGAACTGGGGCTCCTCTGCCTCCCTGAAGTCAGCCTCTGCCCTGTCTGCTTCCTTGATGATGTCTTCGCACGTCTTCACGCACTCATCGCAGATGTAGACATGGTTGGGCCCCTGGATGAGCTTGCGCACCTGGCTCCGCGTCTTGCCGCAGAACGAGCAGCGCATTTCGTCGTCTGCCATTCACTACTCCTCTTCGGTGGCGTCGACGCGCCTGCCGATGACCTTGTCGACGAGGCCGTACTCCTTGGCCTCTTCGGCACGCATATAGTTGTCGCGCTCGGTGTCGGCATTGATCTTCTCGATCGGCTGGCCGGTGGCCTCAGCGAGCATCTCGTTCAGGTGCTGGCGGATCCACTTCGTCTCGTCTGCGACGATCTGGATATCCGTCTGCTGGCCCTGGACACCAGAGCTCGGCTGATGGATCAAGATCATCGAGTTCGGCAGCGCCATGCGCTTGCCCTTCGTGCCGGAAGCGAGGATGGCAGCACCCATGGAGGCAGCCATGCCGACACAGATCGTGGAAACGTCCGGCTTGATGAAGTTCATCGTATCGATGATGCCGAGGCCGGCATAGACATCTCCGCCAGGAGAGTCGATGTAGAGCGAGATGTCCTTGTCGGGATCCTGGCTCTCGAGGTGCAGGAGCTGGGCGATAACGAGGTTGGCGCTATCGCGTGTGACCTCCTCGCCGAGGAAGACGATACGATCGTTGAGCAGCCTCGAATAGATATCGTAGCTGCGCTCGCCACGCGGCGTCTGCTCGACGACATACGGTATCAGCGGAATGTTCGTTGGATTGTGCATTTCTCCCCTTCCAACTGCTAGTAGATTCCTACTGAATATCCCCAGTAACGCGCTTGCATTACTGGGGATACCAAAAAGTGTCTGAATTGTGGAGCTACTCGGCATCCTCTGCGTTGTCGTCAGCTGCCGCCTGCTCGGCAATCTCGTCGACGATCGTCACAGGTGCGTTCTCGACGAGCCAGTTCAGAGCCTTGGTGCGGCGGATGGACTCGCGGATGGCGGGCATCTGGCCCTGCTGCGTGAACTGCTTCATCTGGGCCTTGACATCCTTGGCGCCAGCCTTCTTGAACTCGTTCTCGACATCCTCTTCGGTTGCCTCGACGCCGAGGTGCTTGGCCAGCGCGTCAAGAGCGAGAGACTGGCGTGCACGCTCCTTGGCCTGCTCGCGGAGGTCAGCAACGAACTCATCAGAGGTGATGCCGCGGAAGCGCAGGTACAGGTCGAGCGTCATGCCCTGGCGCTGGAGCTGCTGCAGGAAGTCCTGGGCAATCTCGTTGAGCACCTGGTTGACGTAGTTCTCAGGGATGGTCTCGAGGGTGACGTGCTTGCCCATCTCCTCGACGACACGGTCCTCCCTGAGGTTCGGGAGGCTCGTCTTCTTGTCGGACTCGATCTCCTCCTTGACGGCGTCACGGAGGTCGGCAACGGTGTCGAAGCCGAACGTGGACTTGGCAAGCTCGTCGGTGAGCTCAGGCGTGACCTGCTTCTTGATGCCCTTGAGGGTGACGGTGCAGGCGTGCTTGGTCTCAGTCGTCTCGCCGTCCTTCTCCTCGGAGGTCGTCCACTCGACGTCCTTCGTCTCGCCCTTCTTCATGCCCATGAGAGCGTCGACGAACTCAGCCGGAAGAGCCTTGGAGGAAAGATCCATCGTGCGATCGGTGCCGGCAACGGAATCAGCATTCTCCTTGTTTTCCACATCGACGGAGACGAGGTCGCCCTGCTGGACGCCACGGTCCTCCTCGACGTCCTCGACGGTCGTGTGGTAGGAAAGGAGCTGCTTCACCTGCTGGTCGATCTCGGCCTCGGTGGCCTCCTCAGGCGGCATGTTGATGGCAGGAGCGTCGTAGGAGTCGAGCTCGACCTCAGGACGCACCGGAATCGTGACGTCGATCGTGTAGTCCTCGCCCTCCTTGGCAAGGTCCGGATCGTCGCCGAAGTTCGGCTGCTCGACCGGCACGATGTCAAGCTCCTCGAGCATGAGCGGCTCTGCCTGGTTCAGCAGGTCGTTCGTTGCCTGGGCAAGCACTGCCTCGCGGCCAATGAGGGAGTCGATGACAGGACGCGGGGTACGGCCACGGCGGAAGCCCTTGAAGCTGTACTTGTTCGCGATGTCCTTGTAGGCACCCTTGACGGCGTTGTCGACGTCCTGCTGAGAGATGGTGAGCTTTGCTGCAACCTCGTTGTCCTTGGGCTCAGCTGCGGTAACAGTAATCTTCAAGGTTCCTCCACTGTTCTATACGCTTCGGGCACGGCAGATGGGCCGTACCTTCTTTTCCGACCGATGTGGTGCGGGCGAAAGGACTTGAACCTTCACGAGTGTCCTCACTGGAACCTAAATCCAGCGCGTCTACCAATTCCGCCACGCCCGCATTTGTCGCACGGACACTATATGTTAGCAAATATTGTGGTGTCTGGCGCTGATTTGCCACAATTCCATAGCTCAGAAGCCTTGTTGGCCCCATCTGCACAGAAAAACCTCCTCCCCCGAAGGGAAGGAGGTTCTGAATTGCCCTAGCTACTCCTCTGCAGGAGCAAGCTTGCTGAGGTCCTGGAGGGCATAGGTGCCAAGCGAGGACTCGCGCAGGGCCACGATGGCCTGGACAAGAGCGGTCGCACCCGACATCGTCGTTGCCATGTCGATTCCCCTGTTCACGGCCTCGCTCCTGAGCTTCGTGCCGTCGCCACGGGAGCTGTGGCCATGAGGCGTATTGATCAGGAAGGCGATTTCGCCGTCTGCCATGAGGTCGATCACATTCGGGTGCCCCTCGCGGACCGGCTTCACGATGCGGCACTCGATGCCGGCAGCACGCAGCGTCTTTGCCGTGCCGCGGGTGGCCAGAAGGTCATACCCGAGCTGCCTCAGCGTCATCGCGACCGGCGCGATGGAGCGCTTGTCGCGGTCGCAGACGCTGATGAAGACATTGCCCGACATCGGGATCTCGTACTCGATGGCCTCGCGCGTCTTCGCATAGGCCTTCGGGAACGTGGTATCGATGCCCATGACCTCGCCCGTGGACTTCATCTCCGGTCCGAGCGTGACGTCGGCGCCCGGGAAGCGGCTCCACGGCATGACAGCTTCCTTGACAGCGTAGTAGCCAAGGTCGCGATCAACAGGAGGCAGGTTGAAGTCGGAAATCTTCTCTCCGCTCATGATGCGGGCAGCATACTTTGCCAGAGGCACGCCCGTCGCCTTCGAGGAGAAGGGCACCGTGCGCGATGCACGCGGGTTCAGCTCGATCACGAAGATCTGCTCGTCCTTGACAGCAAACTGGACATTGAGAAGGCCCTTGATGTGGCAGGCAAGCGCGAGCTTCGCGGCAATGGCGCGGATGTTCGCGACGATCTTGTCAGAGAGCGAGAACGGCGGGAAGCAGCAGGCAGAGTCGCCCGAGTGGATGCCGCACTCCTCGATGTGCTCCAGCACTGCGCCCACGTAGCACTCGTCTCCGTCGCAGAGGGCATCGACATCGAGCTCGATGGCATCCTCGAGGAAGGAGTCGAGATAGACCGGGTGGTCCGGAGAGACCTTCGTTGCCTCGCCCATATAGGTCTTGAGGTCGTTGTCGTCGTAGACGATTGCCATGCCGCGGCCGCCCAGGACATAGCTCGGACGGACCAGGAGCGGGTAGCCGATGTGCTTGGCGACAGCACGGGCCTCGTCCAGAGTCTCGGCGACGGATGAAGGCGGATAGGAGATCTCGAGCCTGTCGAGGAGGCTTGCGAAGCGGTCCCTGTCCTCAGCGAGGTCGATGGCCTCGGGCTGGGTGCCCATGATGGGCACGCCTGCCGCCTTGAGGCGGCTGGCGAGGTTGATAGGCGTCTGGCCGCCGAGGGTGACGATGACGCCTTCGGGGTGCTCAGCCTCGACGACATTCATGACATCCTCGAACGTAAGCGGCTCGAAGTAGAGGCGGTCGGACGTGTCATAGTCCGTGGAGACCGTCTCGGGGTTGCAGTTGACCATGACGGTCTCATAGCCCTTGGCCTCGAGCGCGTAGGCAGCATGCACGCAGCAGTAGTCGAACTCGATGCCCTGGCCGATCCTGTTCGGTCCTGCAGAGAGGATCACGACACGGGGCTTTTCTGCCTCATGGAACTCCGATGCCCCTCCTACCTCATAGGTGAAGTAGTGGTAGCTCGTGCGGGCAGCAAACTCGCCTGCGCAGGTATCGACCGTCTTTATGACAGGACGGACTCCCAGCACCTCGCGAAGGGCACGTACGACCTCTTCCTTCTGGCCCGTGAGATAGGCAATCTGGCAGTCAGAGAAGCCCATCTGCTTTGCTGCAAGCATGTGCTCTGCATCCATGCCGGAAAGGCCACGCTCGTGGATGGCGCGCTCTGCCTTCACGATATCCTGGATGCGGAAGAGGAACCACTCATCGATGCCGGTGCGCTTGTGCAGGTCCTCGACCGTCCAGCCACGGCGCAGCGCCTCTGCAATATAGAAGATGCGATTCGGCGTGGCGCGCGTGACGAGGTCCTCGAAGTTCTCCTCGTCGTAGGTCGTCTTGCCGTCAGCGCCGAGGCCCATATGACCCTTCTCGAGGGAGCGGGTGGCCTTCTGGAGCGCTTCTTCGAACGTGGAGCCGATGGCCATGACCTCGCCCACGGCCTTCATGCGGGTCGTCAGGGTCTCAGAGGTTCCCTTGAACTTCTCGAAGGCGAAGCGCGGGATCTTCACGACGCAGTAGTCGATCGAAGGCTCGAAGCAGGCAGGGGTGGCACGGGTGATATCATTCGTGATCTCGTCGAGCGAATAGCCGACAGAGAGGAGCGCTGCCATCTTTGCAATCGGGAAGCCCGTTGCCTTGGAGGCAAGAGCCGAGGAGCGGCTCACGCGCGGGTTCATCTCGATGACGAGGACACGGCCATCCTTCGGGTTCACGGCGAACTGGACGTTCGAGCCGCCGCAGGCAACGCCGACCTTTTCCAGTACGGCAAGCGAGTAGTCGCGCAGGCGCTGGAGCTCGTAGTCGTTCAGGGTCTGGCAGGGAGCCACGGTGATAGAGTCGCCCGTGTGGACGCCCATGGGATCGAGATTCTCGATGGAGCAGACGACGATGCCATTGCCGGCAGAGTCGCGCATGACCTCCATCTCGATCTCTTTCCAGCCCTCGACGGACTGCTCGACGAGCACTTCCGTCTCTGGCGAGAGGGCAAGGCCTTCGCGTGCGATGCGCACAAGATCGTCGTGGTTGTATGCCATGCCGCCGCCAGCGCCGCCGAGCGTGAATGCTGGACGGATCACGACAGGATAGCCGAGATCGTCTGCAATGCGCTCGCACTCTTCGAGCGTATGGGCCACATCGGACTTTGCGACCTCGAGACCAATCTCGCGCATGGCCTTGGCAAAGAGCTCGCGGTCCTCGCCGACCTCGATGGAGTCGATGTCGCAGCCGATGACCTCGACGCCGTACTTGTCGAGCACGCCTGCCTTGGCAAGAGCCACGGCGCAGTTGAGGCCGGTCTGTCCGCCCATGTTCGGAAGCAGCGCATCGGGGCGCTCCTTCTCGATGACCTTGGCTACGGACTCGACGGTGATCGGCTCGATGTAGGTGCGATCAGCCGTCTCCGGGTCCGTCATGATCGTGGCGGGGTTCGAGTTCACGAGGACGACCTCGTAGCCCTCCTCGCGCAGCGCCTTGCACGCCTGGGTGCCGGAATAGTCGAACTCGCAGGCCTGGCCGATCACGATCGGGCCAGAGCCGATGATGAGGATCTTCTTGATATCAGTGCGCTTCGGCATCAGAAGCGCCTCCCTTCGCGGACGTCGATTGCCAGATAGTCCTCCACGCCGTCCATCATGCGTACGAAGGCAGCGAAGGCATAGGTGGAATCGTTCGGTCCGGGCTTTGCTTCAGGGTGGTACTGCATCGAGAAGGCGGGGATATCGAGGAACTGGATGCCCTCAGGCGTTCCGTCATTGAGATTCACATGCGTCAAGCGTACGCGTCCATACTCCTTCGTTTGAACAACCGGCGCGATATGGCGCTCGGACCAGAAGCGGAGGTCTTCTGCATGGTCGGCGATGCCGCCCGAAAGCTCGGGGATGAGCGGTCCGAACGTCGGGAAGACAGGGCCATAGTTGTGGTTCTGTGCCGTGATCTCGACCTTGCCCGTAAGCAGGTTCATGACCGGCTCGTTGCCGCCGTGGTGGCCATACTTGAGCTTCTCGATGTCAGCTCCTGCTGCCATAGAGATAACCTGGTTGCCAAGGCAGATGCCGAAGACCGGAAGCTTGCCGAGCGCTGCTTTCACGGCGCGCACCGTCGAGGGTACGGACTCAGGATCTCCTGGGCCATTCGAGAAGAAGACGCCATCCGGATTCATGGCCTCGACGTCGGAGAACGGCGTATCCCACGGCACGACCGTGACCTCGCAGCCGACAGCTGCGAGCCTCTTTACGATGCCGAGCTTCTCGCCGCAGTCGTAGGCGACGACATTGTGCTTCACAGGACCCTTGTCGGGCGACACCGTATAGCGCTCGCGCGTCGAGACATCTGCCACGTAGTTGTGCTCGGAGATCTTGGGCGACGCCTTCACACGGGCAACCAGGCTCTCGGGGTCGGTATCGACCGTCGAGATCGCGGCACGCATGGCACCGCACTCGCGGATATGGAGTGTGAGCGCACGCGTATCCACATCCTCGATAGCGACGATATCGCGCTCTGCAAGGAAGTCCGGCAGGCTCTCGACGCTCTGCCAGTTGCTCGGCGCATAGCACATGTCATGCACCACGAGGCCACGCAGATGAAGCTTCCTTGACTGCATATCCTTCTCGTTTATGCCGTAGTTGCCGATCTGCGGGTACGTCAGCGTGACGATCTGGCCAGCATAGCTCGGATCGCTCACGATCTCCTGATAGCCCACCATAGAGGTGTTGAACACCACTTCGCCGAAGGTCTCCCCTTGGGCACCGCACGACCTTCCTTCGAAGACAGTCCCGTCCTCGAGCGCCAGAAGCGCCTTCGGATGCTTGCTGTCGTCCACCAAAAGGTTCAAGATGGCCACCTTTCCTTCGTTGGCAAAACCAAATCCCCCAGCATGGGGCACAGAGCCCCATTTACGAAAAAAGGGAGCACGTCACCATGTGACAATGCTCCCTGAATCTATGAGGAAGAAGGACTCACCCAGATTCTCCTTACCGGCATCTCGTGCCGCTTTAAAGGCTTGCAAGGATTATACGGCAAGCTCCCCCAAAGAAAAGACCCATTCTTGTCTTTACGGGATAGGCACGCATCTAACAATCAGTTATATCCTCTAACTTTTATGCATGTACGCCCACCGCCATCGACAGCGCACCCGGCATCAGGTGCGCTGCAGAGCCTCAGATCTATCGGACATAAGCAAAGCAATGGCATCCGGCAGACAGATGGCGCAGGGACAGCGTACAGCACAGGTCTTGAGCACACAGCGCAGGCCCCATTGAGCAGCCTCCGCAGAACGTTGATGGAGGCTGCATGCATTCAGCTTTGTGACCCATTGCAGATGCTTGTTCTTCATGTCCGTGAATTCTTCCCCGTCTTAGAACCGGTCCAGATTGCCCTCTGCCATGAAGCTGCATCCATTCTTGTGTTGCCGTCATTCATTGGCCTGTCTTCTTCATTTCGCAGCGTTGCCCGACATTGTCAGAGCGCTGCAAAAATGCTGTTAGAACATTTGTTCTTGTTTCATGCTATGCTTCCCGCATCTTGTTGGTGCAGGCAGAAAGGGAGGGAAGCATCCATGAGCACGGACTCGATATACGATTCTGTCTTCAAGACGATGACGCAGAAGATGCCCTTTCTCCTCATCCCGCTTGCGAACTACGCATTCGGAACAAGCTATCCCGAAGACGCGCGCATATCTCGCATGGGAGAGGAATATGAAGGCAGGATCAAGAAGCGCATCGCCGACTCTGTCTTTCGAATAGAGGAGACAGCCTTCCATATCGAATGCCAGAGCTCCTGGGATCCGCATATGGCCATGAGAATGGATAGGTATGACGGAGAGATAGCGCATGAGGAAGCAGAGGCCAGGCATGAGCACCATTTCCTGAAGCTGCCGCATTCCTGCGTTATCTTCCTGAGAGATGCACAACGTATGCAGCCTTTCCTTTCCATTGAAATCGGAGAGCCTAGCGGAGAAACCTCGGAGCATAGGACAGCGGCCATATGGGTGAAGCAGATCGATCTGGAGGAGATGCTAGAGCATAGGCTCTTCATCCTCCTCCCCTTCTGGTTCATGCGCTACGAAGGAAGTTTCGAGGCAGCAGCACACGACAGTGTGCTTGCGAAACAGCTGCTCGCAGAATGCAGAACCCTGCAGATGCGCTTTGCCGAGGCGCTGCATGCAAACGCCTCTGAGCAGTCCCCCGCAGAGGATGCAGAGGGCAGCAGCATATTTCAGAGACGCATAACGGAGCTTATAATCAAGGTATCAGACCATCTGCTGCGGGGCTATGAGCCCCTGCAGAGAGAGGTGAGGGAAGCCATGGGCGTGAAGATACTGAAGTTCGCTGACGAGCGGTATGCCGAAGAGAAGCGCGAAGCGGACGAGAAGTATGCCGAGCGCGAGCAGAAGGCCCGCGAAGAGAGCCACAAGCAGGGACTGGAGCAGGGCGCAGAGCTGGAGAGGCGTCGCCTTGCGGACAGCCTCCGCTCCCGCGGCTTCGACGAGTCCACGATCGACGAGGTGCTCTCCTTCGGCAGGAAGGACGACGGCGGAGAGGGACCGGATGTCCAGCAAGCCTGAAGCATCCAGCTTGGCGATGAGCCGGCGACATGATGATGACATGGGACGTTGGAGACCGGAGAAGCCATGGGCGTGAAGATATTGAAGTTCGCTGACGAGCGGTATGCCGAGCGCGAGCAGAAGGCCCGCGAAGAGAGCCACAAGCAGGGGCTAGAGCAGGGACTGGAGCAAGGACTGGAGCAGGGCGCAGAGCTGGAGAGGCGTCGCCTTGCGGACAGCCTCCGCTCCCGCGGCTTCGACGAGTCCACGATCGACGAGGTGCTCTCCTTCGGCAGGAAGGACGACGGCGGAGAGGGACCGGCTGTCCAGCAGGCCTGAAGCATCCAGCTTGGCGATGAGCCGGCGGCATGATGATGACCTGGGACGTTGGAGACCGGAGAAGCCATGGGCGTGAAGATATTGAAGTTCGCTGACGAGCGGTATGCCGAGCGCGAGCAGAAGGCCCGCGAAGAGAGCCACAAGCAGGGACTGGAGCAGGGCGCAGAGCTGGAGAGGCGTCGCCTTGCGGACAGCCTCCGCTCCCGCGGCTTCGACGAGCCCACGATCGACGAGGTGCTCTCCTTCGGCAGGAAGGACGACGGCGGAGAGGGACCGGCTGTCCAGCAGGCATAGGATAATCCGCTTAATGGCTGAGTACCTCCGGCATAGTTAGGCTCCCTGAACTGCAAACGGCTTGGGCAAGCTCGCAGGAAGCTTCGGCTGGACCGTGGCCGTGGCTGCGATGCCGGAGAGCGGGACATGCATGAGGCACATCTCGTGGAGGAGCTCCATGCAGGCATCGGAGGAGCTCCTGTGGCTGTATCTCCAGCTGTAGGAGTCCGCATATGACTGCAGGTGCTTCTTGGAGAGGCCGTGGAAGGCTCCCTCCACGTATGCCTTGAAGTTGGAGATGACCCTGTGGACCATGGGAAGCGAGGCATCGCCGTCCGAGCTGTCGTATTCCTTCTGCTCGAGGCCGCGGAACGAGGAGAGCCCGGCAGCTATGCCGCTCCAGGCATCCGCCCTTATCCTCGATGCATGGCAGAGGTGGTCGTGCCCGAACTGGCGCCATGAGTCTCCCGAGCAGTCCTGCGCGCACCGGATGGCGCACGATCCCCTCCCGGCAGGGGCCCTGTCGACGGCGGCAAGCATCGGCTGCTGCTCCGTGCCCCTTCCCCTCGTGCCTCCGGCCCTCGCGCCTATATAGAAGTCGTCCGCCTCGATGCAGTCAGCCGACAGCACGTTGAACGCACTCCGATCTGGCCATCGCGCAGCGGATGCGCGCAAGGACGCGCCCTGCCGTCTTGTAGCTGCAGCCGATCTGGCGCTGCAGGGAGCATGCGCTGATGCCTGCCTTCTGGCTCGACATGAGCCAGATAGCCACGAACCACTTCCTGAGCTCGAGGTGGGTCCCTTCCATCATCGTGCCTGCGGTGACGCTGAACTGGCGGGAGCACTTCGTGCACTGCCACTTGTGGGCATGCCCGTGCACCTTGGAGCAGGTGCGGTTTCCGCATGCGGGGCAGACGAAGCCTCCGGGATGCTTCTCCTCGAGGAGCCTCCTCTCGCACGACTCCTCGTCAGGATATCTCTCCAGGAACTCCAGGAGCGTGCCCCTGCTCTCGCATTCCTTCCTGCTCAGTCCGCCTGCATGACCCTTCGCCATCTCGTCCCCCGATCCTCCGGATGCATCAGCCGTTCATCCATATGATGCAGCGGAGCGGCGACAGGAATTCCTGCGGTTATGCCGGAGGTCCTCAGCCATTATCTCTTTTTCGCTCTTTGCTGTCTTCTCCTTGGAGAGGATATCGATACGCGAGCGAAGCTTGCTCTGAAGAGGTCTCAGATACTTCGTCAGAATCTCTCCCACCGTCGTCTCGCTGTAGCGGTGCATGTAGACAAGGCAGGAGAAAGACTTCTTCGGGCTCTGGAAGAGCCAGTAGATAGGCCTCTTCTGGTAGGTCTTCAAATGGTCCGCATAGAATTCCTTGGCAAAGTAGGTACGCAAATCACATCCCAAAGCGTTCTCTATGAACCCAACGTTCTGTCCTAGTGTTTCCGCCCCATAAGCAGCAGCCAGGAAGCGGCAGAAGCTGTCGACGATATCGTCATCGAACCAAGCCGTCTCCGTGATGGGCAGGATGTTATCTTCATCCGGCATGAGCTTAGGTTCCGGTACATTTTTAAGATAGTCCGCAACCGTAGACCCTTGATCTGCAAGTACAACCCCCGGCGTATTAGGCGAGTACCTACCAAAGATGCAACCAACGCCATAGGATATGAGGCTCTTCACATCACGCACCAGGTCAGCTCGCCGCACAGAGACCTTGTCGTCCGGCACCTCTATGGGCACCTCTCCCTCCATATCGTAGATGCGGGCGAATATACGGTTGAGCTCCTCCTCATTGGACTTGAGTTCATCGAAGCGGGACTGACACTCCTGCTGCCAGCGCTCGAACTGACGCTCGACCAGAGGCTCGCCAGGCTGCGCGAGAGGATGCGAATGGAAGTCCCAGGAGGTCTCGAAGACGTCCCAGTCTGTCTTGCACAACGAAACGCATGATTTTGCGAAGTCGTCAATCTGCCGCTCATCCTCTGATGTACCTACCGCATATGGCAACATATTTAAAGGCCCGCACGTAAAGTGAAGCGCAGGTGCAAGCAATCTAAGCATCGCATCCGCAACACTAGAGTTAACGAATGCCATCATACAGATTAGTACGTCTCTATCAGAACTTGTACAAATCGAGCCGACAGATGTTGGTATGAAGCCAGAGGGGATATACCTTGCTGAAATTCGAGAAGAAGAAATACGACTCCATGTAAATCCTTCGTGAAAATATACCTCTTTGCCATCAAGTCGCGCACCCTTCAATTGCCTGGATCTGCGTCCATCATCTTCCCAATCAACTAGGTAGTCGTTGTTCCCAAACCACTTCCGGAAACAACCTCCCTTTTGCGCTGGAAACCATCGTTTCGACGAACCGGCAGCATCTGCTCGCGACAAAAGATGCCATCCCACGTTAGTGAACCCGCACTCCCACCAGAGCCTCATAAGTTCATCATTATCGCCAGTTGTAAGACCTTGCTGGAAAAATACGTACTTGCTCGCTACGGGAAAGCTTTCAAAAGCCCGAAACATTCCATGCCCAACCCAATACGCAATTGGCCATCCAGGTATGGTTTTAAAAGACTCAGCATCCGCCTCATATCGCCATGAGCAATTTGGATCTGCCACTGCTTCACGAGTTTTCGGATCCTGCAGTTTCGGTCCAACGAAATCAGTGAGACGGATATAGGTTCCTTTGTAGTGGTTATTTTCGGCGTTACGCAGTGTGAAGAAGCAAATGGGAACTGTTGCCTCAGCAAAACCTGAGTATTCAAGCTGTACGAGAGTAGTAATCGTTCGGTTGGAAATGAGATCCTTCCGGAGCTTTTCATATGACGAGATGAACATCCAAACATAGGGAGACATGAAACCGAGATAGCCACCTGGCTCTGCAAAATTGATATTGCGCACGATGAACGAGGAGAAGAAGTCGCTCTTCACATCTGCATAGTTCTCTTTAAGCCAAGCAGCAAGCCATGAATTCATGTGGGATGAATTCATATACGGTGGATTCGCAATGACGCAATGGTAGGTACCGGATAGCACCTTGACATTGACAAGCATCTCCTGAAGCTTCCTGCGAAGAGACTGAGCGAAGATACTGTCTCCGTGCGAATCTCCCATACGCTCCAGCTCTTTGCGGATAGCTGCAGCATCTTCTGAATCTGGCACATAGAGGCTGCCCACCTCTCCCATGTGCTCCATGGCATCCAGAAGGCGGCTACGTTCTCTGAACGACTTCGACGTCTGGGCAAGCTCCTGTGCTTCAAGCTTCACAGGCACAAGCACCGTAATGTCTGCATCAATGTTGCGCTCAAGGAAATGCGAGTCATGCTCTCTTGCCTTCATCTCCAGGGCGAACTTAGCTATCTCCGCAGCACGGGCATCAATCTCCAAGCCCTTGAGATTATCTTGCAGAATCATGGCAGGAATATCCTCTGGGTTGTATCCCTCTTCCTCATACATTGCAAAGAGCAGGTCGAAGGCGTAGACAAGGATGTGTCCACTGCCACATGCCGGATCTATGACACGGATGTCTTCGGCACTTGCAACCTCGAGATGGCTTTCCCCATCTTTGGGAGCGATATAGTATTCCATTTGGTCCGCAAGGCTAGAGTCCGGATTGTTCAGCATCCATAAGCGGCCCAGAGAGTTCTGCGTAAGGAAGCGGACGATGTATTCAGGTGTAAAAAGCTGCGTTGCAGGACCAATCTCATTTGGACCGGCTTTGACATTATTCTTGCCTTTCGCCTTAAACCCAGCAATAACTTGGTCTTTCCGTTCAGCGATATAGAACTGATAGAGCCAGCCAAGCACCTCGACAGAGGAGCAGGCCTCTTCGTCCATATCCTCCACAATACGGTGCAGGATCGAGCCTTCTGCCAGAAGACCTGATGGCATGAGCAGCGATGATGCAGATTCTTCTGAGAAGAGGTATCCCATGGGCTTGGCATAGTGCCTTGAGACAGCCCTCAGAAGCACGGCATAGGCATCTCCAGTTGCATTAGTACTAGTGACCGTACCAAGCAAGAGAGCAGAGACTCGGTCGCGCACCATGCGATCGAAGCCGTATTCAGGATCGAATATGCCCTGTGCAGCATCTGCCAGCACGGCAGGCAGTGTCGAACCCTCTCTCGGCGTCACGACAGAAGTGGTCGTATAACCATTGGCATCCATGAAACGCAGGGCGCAGAGGCGATTGAACCAGGTATAGGCAGCGCTATCTATAATCTGGTCACGTCCCTGCTCGGAGATTGCAGCCTCAAGCTCGCTCACTGCGCGGGGGTCCGAGAGCCTCTCTGCACTCCCCTTTGCAAGGACTGCATCGAGCCTTCCCTCCACATCGCGGCGCAGCTCATCGCGTGCACCTGTAGCGAGAGCCTTTATCTTGCTCGTGTCCATGAGGCCACGTCCCTTCCCTTAGAAGTCAGATCCGAATGCTCGGTTGACGGAGTATTCCTTTTGCCATGCTGTCTGATACCTGGTTGTCGAGCCCACCTTGGCAGAGATGCGCAGCCATGCCGAAGAATGATCGTCCACCTCGTCGGTCAGGCGCAACGTGACACGGGTCTTGCGCTGCTCAGGATCTTCTGATGTGCTCGAAAGCTCAAGTTCGCGTTCATGAGTGCAGAGGAGCGTCCCCTCCTTGTCCTTGTCGTAGACACCCACACGCACCGTCAGCGGTGATACTCCTGAGCCACAGGGCTTTGTCTGATAGACATAGACAGAGACAGAAGGACCGGTGATGACAGGACGTCCTGTTGTGAAGCCTTCAACACCTGTAGGCTGCGTAGCCTCCTCATGAGATCCAGTCGTCTCTACCGTCACGATGGGGATGACATCCTCTTGGGCAGATGCTCCTCCATGCACGAATCTGGCACCCGACCCTTGGAGCCTGAGCCGAGTGATGCCGCGTGGCATCACGACCTCATAGTCTCCCTTGAGCGAGAGCTCCTTGGCCTCGTAGGACAGAAGAGAATCATCCTCCGGCAGACCAGTGCCCACGGCGAACCGTCGCGAGCGGGCAGCATCAGCCTGTCCCGCTACGGTCTTCGAAAGTTCTGGCACATCCGAGTAGACATAGGATTCCGGCTCCTGCTGCTGGTAGAGGAACCCATGATCCGCAGTCACGATCACCTTGCCGCAACCTGCACGAAGGAGGATCTGGATCAGCTTCTCTATCTCATCGCACGCATCATCGACCGCTTCGAAAGTTCGGCCTTCGCTGTCACGCGCATCACCTGTCTTGTCGATCACGTTGTGATATACGAAGGCCAGAGGGACGCCCTCGAGGTCCACTGAGCCCTTCTCAAGCATCTTCTCAGCGCTCAGGGCACGTGCCCCCTCTATAGCAGGAGCTATGAGAGATCCTCTGTTCTGCAAGCCATCTGTCGGCTTTCCATCCTTCAGCACACGGCAGCTGGCATGGTCTATCTCAAGCGTGCCGGCAGGAAGGAGCGCTGCCATTCCGAGCTGCGTATAGCTTGGCAGCATACAGACAGCAGCATCGCATGAGACAGAGATCTTTCCAGCAAGACCCGCAGCCCTTGAAGCAGAGAGCCGTTCTGCAAGATCTTTTCCTGCCTCATAGCGAAGGGCATCAGAGATGACGACAGCAAGCCTATGGCTGCGGTCTGCCTGTGGAAAGGCGAGCTCCACCCTGTCATGGAAGAAGCATTCCTGCGATGGCACAGAAGCAGGTGGCCAGCGTTCCTCATCCATGAGATGGGTCTGCCAGCGGTTTGTAAGATCGGAGAGGAATTCGTCGTAGCGCTTCATTATCTTAGCTTCTGCAGGCGCGAGAGCTTTTCTGAAGCGCGTCTCTCCCATGCGCTTGCAGGCCAGGAAGAACTCGCGGTAGTGCCTGTCTACCTCATGCCAGCTCGCTATATAGCCAGCAAAGAGGCCTGCAAGGCCCTCTGCATTCCCGCAGCTCCCCTTGTAGTCGTTATACGCTCTTTCGAACCGTGCAAGCGCAAGCAGCGCGCCATAGTGATGCCTGTAGCGATCGGCGAACAGCATATACTGCCGCCGCGCCCAGATGCCTTCCAGCAGCGTGAGATCAAGTCCGCTCTCCATCTCTGCCGTGAGGAAGAACATAAGAATCCACTGGTCTATCTGAGGGATTGCATCCACATCGGCCAGAAGCTCTGGCGTCCTTGCATCTTCGGGAATGGCAGCCGCAACTGCATCTTTATATTCATGGACGACATAGTCGAATGCTGGTCTTGTCTGTGCCGTACGTGCCAGATCTCCCAGAACCTTCGACGACTCTGCAGAATCTGCCTTTCCCTCATCTTCGACGATATCGCCGCACATGCCTTCCAGCATGCGGAATGACATATCCCCTACTGAGGGTTCGCTTCCCGCCGAAAGAGCATAGCCAAGATGCTCCCTCATGGCAGACCAGAATGTTTGGGCGAGCCCCGCTGCAGAGATGATCCTCAGTGCTGACTCATCCTCTCTTGACCATTCGATGATGGCTCTTGCTGCCATGGACCGCGCTGCATCGCGCACAATGGAATCAGTAGAGCGGAGCGCCACAGCGCAAAGCGCAAAGCGCAGGCTCTCGGCTGTATCCTTCGGCAGTCCAGATTTTGCAAGCATCTGCCTGCGTTCCTTGCTCTTGAAGAAGGCGGCATGATCGGAGATGGTCGAGGCAAGCTCGACCGGTATCCCGCACTCCTCTGCCCACATGCCTTCCATCGAGCACACGAACGGCTTTGCTTGCAGCTTGAGGTCGAGGATAAGATCGGCATAGGGGTCTGGAGCACCGCCTGAACGATACAGCACGAACCGCCCTTCGGGCTCCTGCCTGAGCACACGCCGCTTCACAGCCATCTCATGATGCGTGGCATTCAGGATGGTTGCCCCCTCAAGCTGGATGCTCTCTATTGCTTCAGCATAGTCAGACCCTTCATCTTCCCAGAAGACAAGCCTGACATTGCCTTGGAAGGCATCCTCGAGGCGTTTTCTGACATCCGCTAGGTCGATTCTTTCGTCCATCTCCTACACCGTGACCTTCTCGCCCTTGTCAAGCGCATCCAGGATGGCAGCCTTGAGGGCTGCAAGATACTCATCTGCATCATGTGCATTCTCGATGACGGGCTTTCCGAATCCTGGCACCGTGAGCTTCTTCACCGAGACCGTTCGGGCTACCGGAGAAGGAGACACAACGACCTCAGGTGGAACATCTTCACCTGAACTGCCTTTCGGTTCATCCGGCTTGACTTGAGGCTCTGGCACTGGAGGATTGAGCAGAGCAAGCAGGCGTCCTGCCTCCCGATCCGTGAACATGTCCACAAATGACCTGATGGAGTGCGGAGCCTTGAGCTCAGAGAGCTCGATTCCTGCATTCTGGAAGATGGTCTCGAACTCTTCGCGGACGTCTGCCGGCAGCTCATCCACCTTATACGTCTGCTCATAGGAGGCCTTGCTATCAGCAAGCCGCTCTTGAGTCTGTCTGCGCAGCTCGTCTATTGCCTCTTGGGCGCGTTTGCTGACGGCATTCATTGCCTTATATGCTCCAGGTATGGTGCCGTTCCTGTAACACCCGGGGTCATCGACCGTTGCCCGCACCACATCGATGCCGGTCCTGTCAATATCCAGCTCATCCACAAAGGAAAGGTCGTTGTCCATGAAGCTCTTCAGCTCGAGCCAGCGCTTCTCCATGGGAGAGCCATTGCAGAATGCTGTCATCTTGGAGAGGTCATCTTTGGTCTGAGCCAGCTCATCAGCCTTCTTTGGGAAGGAACTGATGAACCACGTCCTGTCACCAGCTTTTTCTGCACACTCTCTGATCGTCTTGAGTTCAGATGCAAACCGCTCTGCAAAGGGATAGCCCTGTGCCTTGGCACTGATTGCATTGGCAGCATCAGCTGCTTGCCTCGCATCAGCGGCGAGCTCAGCTGCCATGGACTTCGGATCGAGCATCTTCGGGTTTGTGCCAGTAAATGCACGGAACGCCTGCTGGAGAGCATTCAGCTGTTCGGGAGTGACCTCTTCGATGACAGTGACAGTCAGCTTGTCCAGTTCCTGCTTGCGCTTCAACGCTTCTGCAAGCTTTGTCCCTTCCAGAGGCTGTCCTGCCTTCTTCACCTCGACCTTGTTCTGTGCATAGAGCTTCGCCACAGCAGAGCGCACTGCGACTTCCGGCCAGCCGAACTCGTTCTTCGAGAACCAGGCTGTAAGGCTTCCAATACCGTCGCCACCAATCGTCACGGTGCCCTGTGCGAAGCGGATGCGCGCAAGGACGCTCTGGCAGTAGTCCTCGAGACCAGCATCCAGGCCCATCTGGGAGTTGATGCATTGTGCATAGACATCGTTATCTGTATAGCTGCGGGTAATCTGCTGGAGGCCAGTGTAGGAACGGCGAATAAGCTCGAGAAGTGCAGAGTTCACGGCATCCTTGCCCGACCCTGTCACCTGGGCTGTCACATCGGTACCGCCTGCGTTGTACGTGGCATGCGTGAGGAGCTCTGGCAGATCCTTCTTCAGGCGCAGGAAGAGATTCTGGTTGGCAGTCTGTTTGTCGACGATGATGGCCTGGCGTACCTTGGAGGAGCCGCTGTTAACGCGCACATAGCGGTCTGTCTTCACGAAGATGCCTACATTGTGCAGGAAGTCGCGGGCACCATGAAGTACTACCTTGAGAGTCTTGGGAGTGCCGACAATCTCCTTGAGGAGTCCGTCAGATTCAAAGTCGGTCACAAGATCGAGCGTGAGGTCGTTCCTCTGCGGTCCCTGTAGCTCTCCATCAATCCTCAGGTTATAGCCATAAGAGTGCTCGAACGAGCCGCCCTCGCTCTTGTACGTGATCTTGCGGGTACCGCATACTTCCTGGAAGAGTTGGGCTATCTCGTCGTGCACATCCTTTTCGGGAACTACGAGATTGTTGATCTCCTGCTCGACTTCCTTCTCATCATTCGTAAGGTACTCGTAGATATTTCCATTGCGGCGCACATACACCTGTCTCTCGAGCTCATCGAGAGCATTCTGGATCTTCTGATTGAGCTCAGAGGTGTTCTCCTTGAAGGAGCCGTAAAGCAGCACACGGAGATTAGCAGGCGTTGCACGGAAGTCATCCACATACTTCACGAGCAGCAGTGCCTTCAGAAGACGCACAGCAGTCTTGTCATCCAGCTGGTCCTCGGCGGTTGAGATATCTGCATATACCTCGCCACGGAGGTCGTTCCTGAGGCCTTCGAACATGTAGTCGAAGGCAGCGAGCGTGCCTTCTTCTGTATTGGCACCCTCTGCACAGATGCGCTCTGCCACCATCTGGAAGACACCGAGCATGGAGCGGGCACCCGTGGAGTTGTGCTTGCCTGTAAAGCAGTTGTGGTCAGAAAGGCCGCGCATGGCACTCTCGAAAACTACGAACTGATAGGGAACGAACGGATACGTCTTGCAGAACTCTTCGGCATTCTGGTAGCACTTGTATACCTTTGCTCCATCCGCAAAGTCGAAGAGCACGCCGAAGTCATCCTTGTACTTCTCATAGAGTGCCTCAAACTCGGGCATATCCTCAGGCTTCTTTGCCAGAAGGCGGTCCTGGATGACCTCCTTCGCATCAGAGGAAGTGAGAGGCATCTTTATATGGAAGCGTGCCTGAATCTTCGAGAAGTCGTTTGCCGACTCCTTCTTCATGCCGCCGACGACGGTATCCATGTCTTCCTGCGATGTCACGATCACCCAGGAATCGCCGCCGCAGACACGGCCCAGCTCTTCTGCAATGGTCTGCAGGTTCACCATGAGAGTCGTGTTCTGGGCAATGAACTGTCCGACCTCGTCCACGAAGAAGTTTACGCGGAAGCCCTTCTGGTTCTTTGACTTGATGTAGTCTGCCACGCGCTGCGCAAACATTCGGATGTCGGGTTTGTAGCTCTCCTGATAGCTCTTCACGATATCGGTGGAATAGCCTTCAGGGTTGCCGACCGCCTCATCGAATGCAGCAGATATCTGCTGACTATAGATAAGCGTATAGGTTCGTACCACTTCCCAGGTCTGGCCCGGAAGCCTTCTTGCTATAGCTTCGCGGAAGGCATCGAGCTTGCCTGCCTTGTCAAGGTCATACTCCAGCTTCGCTATATACGCTTCCCCATCGAAGTAGCCGCAGTGGTGGTTGAATGCCTTGATGAAGGCAGAGAGCATGGCTCCCGCCTCTGCCCTCTCCGAGTTGGGTGCATAGGCATCGATGTTGAAAAGGATGCTCTCCGAGGGATGCTTCTTCGGAGCCATCTCCATAGCGCTGACAAGGGCGGGGATGTCAGACACCTTTGGGATAAGGTAATCCATTGCAGGCTTGACAGAGCCATCCTCGTCCTGGACATTGCGGTTCTCGAGCGCAACAGCCAAGATCTTGAGCAAGTGAGACTTGCCCGAGCCGAAGAAGCCCGAAATCCAGGCACCATTGCCGACACTCGCTGGCTCGTTGTAGCTCTCCAGGAAGGTAAGGAGATGCGTCTTCACCTCGTTCGTAACGACAAACTCATCGAGCTCGTTTGCAAGGTGTGCATCGTCTGTCTCATCGGCCTTCACGACGGGGTCGATAGGTCTGTCTATATCTTTCTCGAATGCGTCCTTCAGAAGCATGGGGCACCTTCCTTAGAGATCGAATACGCGCGTTGCGCGGTAATAACCACTGCCGAGATTCTGTTTAAGACCAAGAATGTTCACGGATGTGGTCCCATCAGCGAAATGCTCATAGCTGCCAGGAAACACGAGCACAATCGGTATCTTCGGCGAAAGTCCGCTCAGGAGATTGCCTGTACGCACATAGGGGAATGTCTCTCCGATGCCGGTCACGAATGCGATATCAGCATCTCCGTGTGCCTCTATTGCCTCCATCACCTTCGAAGCAAGGTAGCCTTTCGCGTCAGCAGCACCCTCGAGCATCCGTATGAGATCCGAACGCTCCACAACCGCTTCGGCCTGCACGATCCGCTCCCAGACACCATCATTATCAAGCCGCTGGAGCACAAGATCGTAGAGGTTGACCTCAATCGGCGTGACGCCTCTATCCGGAAGATCATGTTCGCAGATGACATGGATGAGGTCTGCTGCATAGGCCTGCTGCGAGGGGTCATAATCGATAATGTAGGTACCTTCGCGCATCATATAGCCATTGCGCCCGAGCAGCGCATCATCGGAAAGCTTGTCCACGATGAACTGGCGGGCATCATTGATGTGATTGAATACGGCACCCATCAGAGGACCCTCCCCGGAAAGATAGCAAGGTCGCTAGCATGCTCAGGATCGAGTGCCTCTTTGAAAGAAGCAGATGGCAACAGGGGCGTGATCCTGCGATCTGAATTCACTAGATGGCAATCCACCAGCAGGCGGAGAACCGTGTTCCTCATCTTCTTCTGGCCCAGGTCTGTCATGCGCCCAAGCTCAGGGTGAATCTCAGCCTGCTCCTCGAAGAATACGTCATATGCTTCCTGCGGGAAATCCGGCATGGAATGCTCGTAGCGCATGACAATCACCTGCTCAGAGAGGTCCCGCACAAATTGGTATGTACGACAGATAGCGACCCAGAGCATTGCATAGCGATCATCGCCTATGGCAGAGACGAAGAACTCCACTTCCCCATCCGTGAGCTGACGGAGCCGCTTCACAATCTCGCCTGAAACGCGTTCACGGGAGCTTGCTGCATTGAGCTGGAATAGATTGTCGTCAATGATCGTCTTTCTCGCAGCAGTCCAGTCATTCAGATTGAGATACAGACGTGCGGCGAGAAGGCTCTCCTGTACACGGGCAGAAGAGCCGCTCATAGAAAGCGAGTAGCTACGAGACAAAGCTGACACCTCCGAGAGGCTGATCAAGAGAAGCTGATTCGTTGTGCTGCAAGCCAATGCCTGAAGCAAGCCAGGCAACTGAACCAGCAGCCACGCAATCAAAGCCCGGGAAGGCAGGGAGACTTGTCACGTTAGAGTTTTCAGACTCAGAGAGACGCCAAACAGCATCTCTGTTCAGAACACTCAACCTTGTCATAAGCCCCACCTCCCAAGCTGCGGAATGCCATACATATAGGTCTATGATACGACAGACAGCCGTAAGAACTTTGTCAGCCACGCCAAACGACTGCTGCGTAGGAGCCCTAAAGTCCTCTGCTGCGCAGGAGGTGCCAAGATGTCAAAAAGCAAAGAGATGAGGCTTGGTACGTCCATCCATCTGACGTTCCGCTCGATTGACGGATCCATTCCGTCTGCAGCAAGTCTCGTCCTCCCAGCAGATGAAAGACGCGGCATCTACCTCTATGAATTCACAGACGGCACAGCCTACGTAGGCAGATCGGGTGATATGGCACGCCGCCTCTCTGATCATCGCCATGACTACCGCCACGATCCGCATCAGCCAGATATCCGCCAAGCCCACTTCGCGCCAGTCAGTAACGATGTGAGTGACGCCCAGCTCGACGAGATAGAGACTGAGGCCATCCATTGGGCAGAACCTCGTCAACAAGCTGAAGGTAGACAGGCCCGGAGGATTATCTGACGTAGAAGTCATCCTGGATGACGGAGCATCACCGCTGCTTCCCTGGGACAGGTCCAAGCGGACAGACATGCTCGAACCCGCAAAGCTTCCAACGCCTACCAGATCACAGGAGCAGCGCTACCACCGCTTTGTAAGCACTTCTGCGGTGAGCAGCCTGACAGATGACATTGGACGCTATGTTGCAGAAACCATCCCCGAGTTCGCCCGCCTAGCCGGGACACGCTGGTCCATCACGGCGTTCCCTCCCCGTACAAGAAAGCCCTACGACGATGCGGCTTGTGCCACCTGCGTGACCTGCGGCACGCTCGAGACGCTTGTCATCTGGACCAATGGCACCGACATCTACGGAAGAATCAACTGTAAGCGTCCTGAAGGCGATAAGAAGTTCAAGCCGTTCTATCCCTTTCTTCTTGGCCACCAGGGCTACACTGCAGCCAAAGGAGTCGTCTCATACACCTTCAGGAACAAGTCTGCATTCGAGCGAATGCTGAACAACAAGAGGCTTCTTGATTGGTGCTACAGGCTCAACGTCGAGATGATGAGGAAAGGGACGAATCCGCAGGCACGCTGGACGAACCCATCTCTCACAATAGATGTCATGGACGCTGCCACGAAACGATACAACACTCAATGAATAGCTGCTGCCGTTGCATGCAGGAGCAGCAGCGCAGAGAAGAGCCATCCTCGTCGTCGGCCCATTTGAAGACTTGCTGGCATCTCTGCCTGCAAGCACAGATCGCTAGCGCGAATCGTTTGTCAGCTCCATGAGCGTCTTCTGGGACTCGCGTGCATGGCGCATATTCCTGTCATAGTCTGCCTGGAACAGCCAGCAATAGAGACAGTCCAGGACAAAATGGGTTGCATCGAAGGATGAGAAGGTCTCGATCTTCCGGGAGAATGAATCGCTTTCATTGCTGTTCAGGCAGATAACCTCATCGCATTCCGATGCAAGTCTGCTGGCAGGGTTGGCCGTGATAGCGAGGGTATGGCGTCCTCGTGCCTTGAGGATCCTCGCATAGGAGACAATCATCTCGGTCTCCCCCGAAAGGGAGATGAAGATGTTGTAGGAGCGTGCGGAAGCATATATTGCATAGCCACGCTGAACCATAGCATCCTGGTCCACATTGACCTGTCGTCCGATGCGTACGAGCTTTGTCTTGAAATCCAGAGCTGCGGGAATAGACGTGCCCACCGTGAAGACGTTTACCACGTCCGCCACAGCGAGCAGCTTCACCACACGGTCAATCTGCTGCCAGTCGAAGCCAGAGATTGCGTTGTTGATAGCATTGGCCGCAAGGTTGCCAAGCTTCCATGCCACCTGCTCATGCGAGTCGTCTCGATCGAACGGCATGTTCGCATCGATTGCGACCTTGTGCCTCGACTGCTCCCACTCTGCCACGAATGCCACGCGGAAGTCACGGTATCCCTGAGCACCGAGCTTCTTGCAGAGCCTCACGATGGTTGCAGGCGATGATTCAGTGAGCTCAGCAAGGCGCTCGACCGATGCATCCCGTACCATGCCGCCATTCTCCAGGAGGTAGCGTGCAATGATGCACTCCGTCTTCGAGAATCCATCGCATTCCTTGAGCCGCTCCAGAATCATATGCCCTCCCATAGCGGCTCTTCATGCAGGAAGGCCGCACGACCAAGATACCAGTCGTGCGGCCTTGATGCCAGAAGCCTATGTGGGGGATGGCCTGGCCTAGTCGAAGTCCTTGACCTGTCCGCTCTTCAGGAGCGCAGCGGTGGCAATGAAGCTTGCTGCAACGCTTACAAGGATGCCGATGCAGTAGCCGGGGAAGTTCTGAGCGCCGAACCAGGCACCGAAGGCAAGCAGGCCTGTGAAGGCAAAGTTCGTGGCACCGACATTGCCGAGTCCCATGATGAAGCCTGCAAGGCCGCCAGAGCAGATCATGACTGCAATGAGCTTCTTGTTGCGCAGGATGACGCCGTAGAGGCCAGGCTCGGTGATGCCGCACAGGAAGTCCGTGAAGGCAGCAGAGCCAGCAACGCCCTTGTCTTCCTGGTTCTTTGCAAAGACCATGACAGCAAGGCAGATGCCGAGGACGGCGTAGTTGCCCATGCCACCAGGAGCAAGGCTGTACTCGACGCCCTGGGCGCCAAGGATGCCAAGCTGGATAGGAAGAACAGCCCAGTGAAGGCCAAGCAGGATGACAAGGCTGAAGAAGGCACCGAAGATGGTCTCGAGCAGGACCGGAGAGGCAGCGAGCACGTTATACACGGCCAGGATGCCATTGGCGAGAAGTCCGCCGAGCGGTCCGAAGACCATGATGGTGAGCGGCACGAAGAGCACGAGGCAGACAAGAGGCACCAGGATGAACTGCATGCTTTCGGGCAGATGCTCCTTGAGGAAGCGCTCCACATAGCTCATGCAGAAGACTGCAAGAAGGATGGGGATGAAGCTGCCGCTCAGGTTGAATGCCGGGAAGCTGATTCCCAGAAGGTTCACCGTCTCGCCCGTCACCAGAAGGCTGGAGACGCCGGGATACATGATGGAGGCGCCAAGCGCTGCCGCGACATAGGGGTTGCACTTGAAGTGACGTCCGGCCGTGAAAGCAAGCATGATCGGGAAGAAGTAGATGAGGCCATAGAAGATGGCATAGAACGTCTGGTAGGTCAGGCTGTCTGACGTGACGATGCCCATATTCGCAAGCAGGCCGATGACGCCAGATGCGATGCCGCCCGTAGCAAGAAGCGGGATGTACGGCGTGAAGACGTCAGACATCATGCGCGTAAAGCGGTCCAGAAGGCCGATCTTCTCTGCGCCGTCTGCAGCTGCTGTCGCAGGATCATCGATGCCTGCAGACTTCGTGATGCCGCGCTCTGCAATCTCAGGCAGCTCCAGAAGCCGGTCGTACACACGCTCGACCTGGTTGCCGATGAGCACGTGATAGGTGCCCGCCCCTTTGGCAGTGCCAAGCACGCCAGGAAGCTTCTTGAGTGCATCTTGATCGAAGCGGCTGGGATCCTTCAGGCTGAAACGCAGCCTCGTGGCGCAATGGATAACGTTGGTGATGTTATGTGCTCCGCCGACACCTTCGACGATTCCATGACACAGATCCGTGTAGTCCCTTGCCATTGCTCTGTTCCTTTCCTTCTCTTTTGAAAGCCAGAGGGCGCACCAGTCCCCATCCCCCGATGTCCGGTGCGCAGTCTGCAAATCCCCGTCCTGAAACTTCGATCTGCCTTACACGCAGAGCGCGAATGAATGCCCCTCGAAGACCGCGTTCATGATGCTCGAGGGCCTTGTGCAGTCCCCCACAGCAACCGTGTTGCGGACGATACCGTAAAGCGCTTCAGTCTCCTTCGAGCGTGCTGCCATGCCCGTCGAGACAACCATGTCGTCGAAGGGAATCACACGGGATGTGCCGTCTACCATCATGCAGTGCGCCTCTCCCTCTGCGACCTTCTGGCAGGAGCAGCTCGTGAGAACTTTGATGTTGGGATGCAGCTCGAACTTCTGGCGGAGCGCTTCCTGGTAGAGGCTGTTCGCATTGCCAGCAAGACGGTCGCACATCTCGACCACCGTGACGTCGCGTCCGCGCTCAGCAGAAGCAAGAGCAAGCTCGCAGCCGATGGAACCGCCGCCTAGGATGACAACACGCTGTGCAAGCTCGTCCTCGTGAAGTATTGCCTGCGTGCCCACCATCACATGGGGACCCTCAAGGCCTTCAATCCTCGGTACACGCTCTGTGGCACCAATAGCGATGCAGAGCGCATCGGGATCGAGCGACTTCACGAGCTCTGGTGTAGCTTCGCAACCCAGGCGCACATCGATGTCGCGCTTTGCAATCTGCGTCCGGTAATACTCGAGGAGACGTGCCACCTCGCTCTTGTGGGGCTCCTTCGCAATGAAGCGCAGCATGCCGCCGAGCTCCTGCTCGCGCTCGATCAGCGTCACCTTGTGCCCGCGATCGCAGGCGCTGATTGCTGCCTTCATGCCGCCAGGGCCAGCACCCACGACGACAACGCGCTTGGATACCTCTGCGCGCTCGATCTTTGCCGGAACGAATGCTTCGTGATGATAGCGAGGATTCACGGAGCAGCCCACATTCCAGTGATCGGAGGCAATGTGGTAGCAGTTGGAGCAGCGCAGGCAGGGTGAGATATCCTCTGGACGGTTCTCTTCTGCCTTCTTCACCCACTCGGGATCTGCAATGAGTTCACGGCCCAATGAGACGAGGTCTACGTCGCCTGCAGCGATGGCGTCTTCTGCCATCTGCGGCGTCAGCACGCCGCCGACAACGCCCACCGGCACCTTCACCGCACGCTTGACCTCGCGTGCCCACTTGAGATTGGGCATCTCCTCCTCAAGGTTGGTCGTGACCGTATGCACGTTCGCGACCTTGTTGATATCGATGCCAGCAGAGACCTGGATGGCATCGACATAGGGCTCAGCCATCTTGCAGAACTCGACGACATCCTCGAATGCAATGCTGCCTGGCACCCACTCGGATGCGCTGATGCGCATATCTACCGGATAGCGTGGCCCCACGGTCTTGCGCACAACTTCCAAGATGCGCAGCGGGAACTTCGCACGGTTCTCCAGGCTTCCGCCGTACTCATCGGTGCGGTGGTTGTAGAGCGGAGAGAGGAACTGTGCCGGCAGCCAGCCGTGGCCGAAATGCAGGAAAATCGAGTCGAAGCCAGCCTTCACGGCACCCGCACACGTCTTTGCATACCAGTCGAGCGTCTCCTGCATCATGTCTTCGTCCATGCCACGCACTTCGACGCCGTCCTCGCGCACATAGCTGCAGGGGCCCTTGGCATAGTCCTTCACGCGTGCATGCAGTCCACCATGGAAGATCTCCACAGAGGCACGGGCACCGCCACGATGGATGCCCATCACACGCTCATGGGTTGCCTCGCGCTCATACTTCGCAAAAGGCCACGGTTCGTCACCGCTTGAAAAGCTCGAACGCCCCGGCTCGACGATGGCATGGCCGGCAATGACCAGACCGGCACCGCCAAGTGCCTTCTCTTCGTACAGATCGCTGGTAGGAGCCGCAACGACGCGATTCTTGAGTATCATTCCGTTGATCGTGATTGGCGCAAACAGATGGTCGAACATCCAGCTTCCCCCTCGCTTGCTTGCATCCGCTTCGTATGTTGCAAACTTAACAGGGGAAATCTGCTGTCTCTGCCGATAGCAGAGAACTGATGGGTAACTTTCTCGGGAGCTAGCTTAGAAGGCAGAAGGGATGAAAGAAACTTTCATCCTGCACATTCAGAAGCGCATTCCCTATCCCAACAGTCCATGCAGCCCACAGGCACAGCTTCCTTTTGCATGCAGATGCGCTTTCCGCAGCTCTGCAGGCATGGCAAACGGACCTCTACATTGATAGCGAAGGTCCCGATCCTTGAAATAATCGCTCTCCTCACAGGAAGCAATGCTGATTTGGAGCAGCCCCTGCACGCCTTGAAGAAGATAGCAGGCGTGCAGGGGCTGCAAAGCAATCGAATGCATGGTGCCGGAGTCCTCATGAGATGCCTGCTGCTCAGGACTCCTGCCGTTTCTGCTCTGCCTCGCAGTAGGGGCAGCCTCTTCCCTTATTGATCCTTGTCGCTGTTGTCATCCTCCACTTGTGTTCCGGATTCTTCGAGCACACCCATTCCGGAATGAAGTGCAGCGTGCTGAAGGGCTTGATGTTCCAGGGGCTTATGGGGTTGTCCGGACTCCATTCTGCTGCGAGCTGCGGGTACTTCCAGGCAAGAGAGCCCATGACCTTACCGCAGGCAGGACAGCGGTTGTTCATCCTCAGCTGCCTGTCATGGACCGTCATCTCCCACTCATGCCCGCATGCCATGCACCGCCAGATGATGACTCTCCTGCTGCCATCCTTCACATTCTGGGGCGTCCACGGACCACCATCTTTCGGACGCACCCATTCAGCGGCAAGCTCAGGGTCTGTCGCCGCCAAGCAGTTCTGGTCCGTGAGCTTCTTTGTTTCGAGGCCTCTGCAGACGGCGCAACCATTCGTGAGATAGGTATAGAGCGTCTGCACCGGATGGTGGCCTTTGGGGCACTTGAGGTGCACAAGGAGATTGCTGGTCAACGGAATCGATGAAGGATCTCTCTCATCGTTCCAGGCGTCCATAAGCCTCGGCACATCCTGGGCAGTCATATGGCTGAGACCTTCCCACAGCGCATTGAATTCATTGGTGATCCGTGAGGCGCAGTATGGGCAACGCGGCTGAGGGTAGACGGCATATACCGGGCGCTTGAACTGGAAGCCACACGTAGGACATTTCCATGGATACACATGGCGGGAAAGGCAGGTCAGATCTTTCGGGATGTCTCCTCCATTCGCTTCAGCATCCCACCACTTCACGCATTCTGCACCGGAGTCTACCAGGAGCTTCGTTGAGCCATCCTGATACTGTCCCGGAGCTGCAGGAGCAGACTTCCGCTCGACCTTTATGGCTTCCCTGCCGAAAGCGACGCCTTTTCCGGCACCGCCACAGGTGCAGCCGAACCTGACATCTCCCGGCCTCTCGACGGTCTGCCTTCCACAGACCTTGCATCTGACGACTAAGAGATCGTCTCCAGGATGATTGCCCGCAAGAAGGTCGATGAGGTCGAAGCCATTGTCCTCTGCCAGCTCCTTTGCATCAGCGAGGCTCATGGCATAGCGTGCGCTTACGACACCCTGATCGATCAGGTCATCAAGGTCTGCTCCCTGGTCGAGCATATGCTTGATGGCAGCATGCTGGGTCGCTCGCGCTTCGTCGTACCAGCCAGACCAGAAGCAGGCACGGCAGACCTTCTCTCCAATCGCATTCTTGTCGAGGAGGTACTTCAGCCGGTAGTGCGCTTCTGTGCCGCATCTCTTGCAGCGCGTGAAGAGGTACTCGTCCTTGCGGTACTTCCCGTCCGGATTGTAAGGCTGCTCCAGCTCAAGGCCAGCTTTGGAAAGAATCGAGTCAAGCTCTTCGTCTGCAAGCTTCATCTTGCACGCTCCTCCCGTCCATCCCGCCTGTCAAAACAAAGGAATAGAGGAAGCAGAGGACCATGGCAAGAGCTGGCCGGCGCACTTCAGTATCTCGAACCGCCAGCGGCAATGGCTTTGTGGACCCCCCTACCTCACGAAGCGGTCCATGAACGCGATCTGCAGGTCCAGGCTTTCGCGTGCCGCCGCAGAATCTGTGGTGTCAAAGCTGTGCGGCTCGCCCTCGAAGATGTGGAGCTCATGCTCGACGCCCAGCTCTTCCAGACGTGCTGCCAGCTCCTTGGCCTGGTCTCCGTAGGTGTATCTGGTCCCGTCATCTATGTAGCAGGGCGGCATGGCAGATGTCACATTCGATATCACATTGCTGTCTGCAAGCGCCTCGTCGGCCTCGTCCAGCCATGAGACACCCAGATAGGACCTCACACAAGCGTCTCCGCCATAGTCCATCACAGGATTTCGGTCCTCGGTCCTGCCCATCCGCGCATTGTCCAGAACCGCGCAGTTGAATGCGACCGAGCGGATATCGTCAGGCGTCAGGACCTGCGGGATGCCGGTCCTGCCAGCGTAATCGCTGTCGACCTGTGCCAGAACGAACATGCCGGTGATATTGCCTCCGGCGCTTCCGCATGCAAAGCTCACGTTGTGCATATCGATGCCCCATCTTGAGGCACCCTCTTCCACCATGAACTTCATCGCTTCGGCGAGCTGCATGACAGGCACCGGGTAGGTATATACGGGCGGATGTGCGTAATTCACGCTCACGATATTGTAGCCCGCCTCGAGATAACGTTCGAGATAGACATAGAACCCGCCATTCGCATTTCCCGTCGGATCGCCGAAGAGCTTGTCGCCGAATACGTATCCACCACCATGGACATAGACCAGGGTCGGCGCATCTGATCCGGCGTCTTTCGCGAGATAGAGGTCCAGATAGCCGTTGGGGTACATGCTTCTGTAGTCGACATCGCTAATCTGCGTCGTGCCGTCCGCACGGACTTCAGATGTTTCGCGTGCGTCTGTGAGATTGGCTACCGACCACCTCGACGCCAGCACATTTGGGTCAATCCAGACCGCAGCTCCGAAGGCAGAAGCTCCTGCGAGGACCAACAGAAGCATGACAAGGAGAATCCGGGAGGCGAGACCGCGGCTGCCCCAACTGCCAGCCAGGACCAAGACCGCAAGCACCACCGATGCTGTCACAAGGACCACGAGCGCCGAGCGCTCCGTCTGGCCTGAGGACGCCACAAAGGCAGCAAGAGCTCCAATCCATACCAGCGATGCAGCTGCAGCAGGCATCCAGAGCGGCGGCTACTGCATGAGCGCCTGTGCAAGCAGAGCTGCAGCTGCCACCGCAGACAGGGCAAGCGGAATCGTCTGCAGGTTTATGAGGAGAAGCGGCAGCGCACTTCCTGCAAGGACCATGAATGCAAGGAACATGTTCAAGGCAGCTCCCATCAGAAGCCGGCTGCCAGCAGCAGCCAGCGATTTGCCCGAGCGAAGATGCATCCAATCTATCACGGCATATGCCGGTGCAGCCGGCGGCAGCCTATGGCCACCCGAGCAAAGCTACAGCACTCGCTATGACTCCTAGCATTGCCGTTTGATATTGCCCGCGTCTATCAATGCCTTGAAGAAGATGCCACTGCGGACGCGTCCCGTACTCCCGTACATGAGGCATGCAGACATCCCTGGCCATTCTCATGTTCTCCGGTTGCCACGCATACACACGGTCCCGATATCGATGCCCCCGGCTTGGCAACGGAAGGACAAGCCTCGAAATGCGCTTTCCCGCAGGGCGGTGCACATAGCGAAGAATGTCCCTCAAGCCCGCGCCCGGGCCGCATGCGCAGCAGCATCCTTGCCACGAAATCACGGCAAGGGACAGGTGCCTCTCCGTCTCATATCCGAAGGGCTCGAGCGGCATCGAACATCTGGGACGAAAACCGGCCTGGACTGCCTGTCTCAGAATCAAGTGCCGATGCGTCTGCTCATCGCGGGCACCACAGAGCTCCATGCGAGCAGCATGGCCACAATCCTCAGCAGCCGAGATGCCCAGGTTCATGAATGCGCACGTGCCGTAACACTTCTGCCGTATGTTCGACAGACATCATTAATTCTATTGCTCTGTTTGGAAACTCGTCGTTTTCCTGCCGATAGCACTGCCTCCTTACTATCAGATACATGAAACGGCTGGCAGGAGGTCTATATGGCCGACATGATCGAAATCAAGAATCTGAACAAGTACTTCGGCGACCTGCACGTCCTGAAGGACGTGAACCTCTCCGTCAGGGAAGGCGAGAAGCTGGTGCTCATCGGGCCGTCAGGCTCGGGCAAGTCTACGCTGATTCGTTCGATCAACTGGCTGGAGGAGCCCACATCCGGCGAGGTGTACATCGACGGGCAGCTCATGACCCGGAAGAACCACAACGCTATCACCCGCAAGTACACGTCGATGGTGTTCCAGCAGTTCAATCTCTACCCGAACATGACGGTCATGGGCAATCTCACGCTCGCGCCCATGAAGCTTCAGAAGAAGAGCCGTGAGCAGGCCGAGGCGGAGGCCATGAAGAACCTTGAGCGCGTTGGCCTGATACAGAAGGCCAACGAGTTCCCGCAGAACCTCTCGGGCGGCCAGCAGCAGCGCGTTGCCATCGCCCGCGCACTTTGTACGAGGCAGCCCATCATGCTGCTGGATGAGCCCACCAGTGCATTGGATCCCGAGATGGTCAGCGAGGTCCTGAATGTAATGGTCGAGCTGGCGCACGAGAACATCACGATGATCTGCGTCACGCACGAAATGGGCTTTGCACGTCAGGTAGCCGATCGTGTCGTGTTCATGGATGACGGCCAGATTCTGGAGACCGGCACGCCCGAGCACTTCTTCGAGCACCCAGAAAACCCGCGCTGCCAGGAGTTCCTGAGCAAGATACTTCGCTAGGAGTCGGCCCTGCAGTCCGGGATTTCATCAGGAGACGAGCCCTTTGCTTCGCCGAGTTCGCTGGCCAGGGCTTCTCTCAGCACCTGAAGCATCACCATGCCATCACAACCATTGGAGGTAGACCATGTCCAGCATCACCCGCAGATCCTTCATCAGCTTCGCGTTCGGCTCTGCCGCCCTCGCCAGCCTTGCACTTGCTGGCTGCGACAACTCAGATGACGACACCACGTCCAGCAGCTCCAGCAGCTCGGACTCCGAAAACACGGTGACCTCCGATCCTGGCATCCAGTCCATCAAGGACCGCGGCACGCTGAAGTGCGGCATCAAGACCGATGTCCCCGGATTCGGCTACGATGACCCCAACACGGGCACCTATGACGGCCTCGAGGTCGACCTGTGCTACCAGATTGCCGGAAAGATCTTCGGTATCACCGCCGATGAGGCCAAGTCCGGCGACAAGGTCTCCTTCACCGGCGTCACTGCAAAGACCCGCGGACCCCTGCTCGACTCCGGCGAGCTTGACCTGGTGGCTGCCACCTACACCATCACCGAAGAGCGCAAGCAGTCATGGAACTTCTCGGACCCGTACTACACTGACTCGCTGGGCATGCTGGTGCTGAAGTCCTCTGGCATGAAGACCCTGGACGATCTGGATGGCAAGATCATCGGCGTCGCACAGGGAGCCACGACGAAGGATGCCGTGCAGCAGATGCTGCAGGATCAGGGGAAGAGCAGCCTGAATGTCACCTTCCAGGAGTTCCCCGACTACCCCACCCTGTCGGCAGCCCTGTCATCCCAGACCATCGACGTGTTCTCGGTCGACCGCTCCATCCTGCATGGCTATGAGGATGACTCGAACGAGCTCCTGTGCCCTGACATCATCTTCGGCGAGCAGCAGTACGGTGTCGCCACGAACCTGAACGCCACTGAGCTGACCGACCTCGTGAACGGCGTTATCGACGACCTCAAGTCCTCCGGCGAGCTGGACGAGCTCATAGCTGCCAACGGCCTCGACGCCTAGCGTCTGAAGCTCATGTCCACGGGGCCGTCCGGCACAGTATCCGGGCGGCCCCATCCATCTATCGAAAGGGGCATCGCATGCTCGGCGGGCTTCTGATGACAAAGCGCTGGGCCAAGACCCTGGCAGAGAGCGACCTTCTGTGGCAGGGGTTCTTCTTCACCCTCAGGGTCGCCTTGGCAGGATTGGCTGTGGCACTTGTGCTCGGCACGATACTGGGCGTGTTCTCGACTACACGCTCGAAGATCCTGCGCGGCATAGCCCGTGTATACGTGGAGATCTACCAGAACACCCCCGTTGTCGTGCAGGTGTTCTTCATGTACACAGCAGGTCCGCGCATCCTGATGGCCATCCAGGGCGCGTCCTCCCCCGTGAGGATTGCGCCGTTCGTCCTCGGCGTCGTGGGCGTAGGCATGTACCACGCAGCCTACGTGGCGGAAGTCATCCGCACCGGCATCCAGGCCATCCCGCGCGGCCAGATGGAAGGTGCCATATCACAGGGCTTCACGCGCGTGCAGGCATACCGCTACATCATCCTTCCGCAGACGTTCAAGATCATCCTGCCGCCTTTGGCCAATCAGGCCCTGAACCTGGTCAAGAACACCTCGGTCCTGGCGCTGATCGCTGGCGGCGACCTCATGTATCAGGCTGATGTGATCGTTTCTGACACAGGCTACCTCCAGGGATACATCCTGTGCTGTGTCATGTACTTCATCATCTGCTTCCCGCTGGCAATGCTCATCACCTGGCTCGAGAAGCGCAGCAAGCGCCTGCCCAAGGTGCGCCACGCCGTCAAGATCCCTGCCAGCACGAAGATGAAGGAGGCGTAGCATATGGACATCTTCACTCCCGCAAACGTCACCTTCATGCTGACCGGTCTGGTGAATACCATCATCATCTCGGCCGCCTCCATCGTGCTGTCCATCGTGTTCGGCACCATCCTGGCACTGATAAAGACGTACGCACATGGCCCCTGGCGCTGGGCCAGCTGGCTGGTGAGCGCCTACATCGAGCTGTTCCGCTGCACGCCCAACCTGCTGTGGATCCTAATCTTCCGCTTCACCATGAAGGGCAACGAGCTTCTGATCTCCATCCTGGTGTTCACGGTGTTCACCTCTGCTGTCATGGCTGAGATCGTCCGTGGCGGACTGAACGCGATTCCCAAGGGACAGTTCGAGGCTGCCCAGTCTCAGAGCTTCGGCTTCTTCCAGACCATGCGGCTCATCGTCCTGCCCCAGACATTCAAGATGATCGTCCCTGCTCTGTTCAGCCAGTGCACTACCGTTATCAAGGATACCTCGTACCTGCGCGGCATCGACGTGCACGAGTTCATGCGCAACTCCTCGGTGGTCATGGGCCAGGCAGCTACGCTGGAACAGATCCTTCTGCTGTATGGCTTCGTGCTGCTGACCTACTTCGTGCTGAATTTCTCGATTTCGCTGGCAGTCCGTTCGCGCCAGCGGAAGCTCGTGGCGGCATAGCACAATGGCAAAGGAGACCGGAATGTCAGATACAAGCAAGTTCGCAGGCGCGCCCGACTCCTCCATATCCGTGCCGGGCTCTGCCCCGACCAAAGGACCCGATTCCGCAGGGGCGCCAAACCCTGTGGTCATATCCATCGCACGCGACTACGGCGCCGAGGGCCACGAGATCGGTGTCCTTCTGGAAAAGCACCTGGGCATCCCCCTTTACGACAACGAGCTCCTTGTGCGTTCGGCTCTGAGCTCGGGCGTCGAGGTGGGCGAGCTCGCAAGCTTCGACGAGAAGAATACGTCAGGACCTTTGACCTACCTGCCCGACGTGACCGACCAGCGCACCACGTCCGAGCGCTTCTTCCAGGCGATGCGCCAGACCATCCTGGACCTGGGCATGTCACGCACGTGCATCATCGAAGGCCGCCTCTCAGACTATATCCTGCGGGACAACCCCAACCTGATCAGTGTGCTCATAACTGCACCGATGGACGAGCGCGTGCGCATCGTCAGCACGAAGCGCCACATCGGCGCTATTGAGGGAAAGCTCCTTGTGCGCAGCAAGCAGAAGGAGCGCGAGAAATTCTACACGCGCTTCTCGGGCGGCAAGTGGGACATGCACATGGGCAAGGACCTGGTGGTGGACCGCTCTGTCTGGGGCCGCGAGGGCTGCTGCCAGATCATCAGCGCAGCGTACCAGTACCGCTGCGCGCATAGGCTGGGATAGGCATCGATAGATCCCACCCATTGACGCAGCCGGATGAGCGCACAGCAGCGGGCGGGGTGGCACCCCAGCAAGTGCCGCCCCGCCCGTCTTCTATCATGAAGCCACCGACCAGCACGTCGCTCTGTGTCCAGCTTTCTTGCAGCCATCCCTCCGAACCTTGAGCCTCCGCTGCCGCCAGCTCCCCGCAGAGCAGGCAGGCCGCAGAGAGATGTGTGCCCATACAAAAATGCAGCCTGCCACACTATGGGCAGGCTGCATTGGGGAAAGGCTTGCTTGTTCTGCTCTTAGCGGCAGATGACCTCGACCGGCACATCCAGGATCTTGGCGACCTTGATGATCGTGTCGGTATAGCTGCCGATGCAGGCGGCCATGTGGTGCGTAGGACCAGCCTCTGCCCAGCGGTTCGCGAACTCACGGGCACCGATGGAGAAGCGCATGCGCATATTGGTATCGCCGAACATGAAGATGGGGCCTTCGACGTTCTCTCCCTCGGCGACCACGAACTTGAAGTGCCCATCCATGTCCTGGGTGATAGCAAGATAGGTGATGGTGCCCAGAGGCGGATAGAACTGCGTGAGATAGCCGCCACCGGTCTTTCCGTGAAACACCGGCACGACCTTCATCGTCGGCTTGTGCGCCTGGCTGATATCGGCATCTCCTGAGCCGGAGTGACCGATGATGCAGATGTCCTCGGGGAAGTCGATGGAATACATCTCGGAGAGCTGGCCCGTGCCGGAGATGGTCTTCAGGATGCTCATGGCAATGGCGACCTTCATGTCTCCCTCGACAGCGCAGGCAGTCCCCTGCTTGATGAGCATGGAGAAAGCGGGGATAAGCATGGAGTCGAGGACTCCTGCCTTGCCCTGGGCATAGCCGTCGTAGTGGGATGCAACAAGACCCAGATCCTCATCCTTCACCCACTGCTCGAAGGCGATGACATAGCGTGCCATCTCGCGGATCGGCCTGTCGTGGATGCTGGCACCGCCCTGGACCTCGAAGGTATCGAGTATCTCTTTCGCCTTCTCATCGATGGCTGCCTCGTCGTCCACATCGTCGGCGATGGCCCACATCTTCTCCCAGTCGAACTGCTTGGTGTAGAGCCCCAGGCGGTTGTAGAGGTTCGTCTCATCGATATAGAGGTCCATCATGCCCGGGTAGGGACGGCCGATTTGTGCGATGTTCGTGTTGCGCAGGCGGCGGCGGACCTGGGCAGCACGACACCAGTCCTCGATCTCCGCCTGGGCAGCAGGGTCTCCGCCCTCCACGACGCCGGTGATGACGGCGTGACGCTTGCCGGCACGGTTGAGGTCTGCCACCATCTCGCCCACAGCGCCGCAGGCATAGAGCTCGCCGAGCCAGGTCGGGATGTCCGTGGCTGCATAGTCGGGCTGGGCCTTCTTCTGGAGGTTCACGAGGACGACCGGCACATTGAGGTCACGGATGGCCGGAAGCATGTTGTAGGACGTCGCATAGGTGAGAAGCTGGCAGATCACGAGGTCGACGTCTGCTGCACGGAACTTGTCGCCGGCAGCTTGTGCTGCCTCCTTGGTGGTGACCATGCCGCCGTCGATGAGCTCGACAGACGTGGGGATGGTCTTCTTGAATGCTTCGTACTGTCCCTCGAACTCAGGCACGAGCTGCGGGAACTGCGGCAGATAGGCTCCAAGGGCAATAGAGAATACGGCGACACGCGCCTTTGTTTCGACGAGCATGGACTCTCCCCTTTCCTGTGCGACGACTAGTCGACGAAGTCGGAATTGATCTCGACGTTGAAGTCGCGGCAGGTATCCTTGAGGTTCTGGTCGGAGATGACATTCAGGAACTTGTCAGAGCCGCCATTGGCAGCGCGAGCCGCGATGTAGAGCTCTGCTGCCTTCTCGATCGTGTATGCCAGGCCGAAGGCAATGTCGAAGTCAGGCCCGGAGACGAAGAGGCCATGGTGTGCCCAGACAGCGGCAGGATACTTCTTCATGATCTCGGAGGTCGCCTGAGCGATGGCAGCGCCGCCCGGAACCATCCAGGGGACGACGCCGACGCCTGCCGGGAAGACGACGACGCATTCCGTCATCATCTGCCACAGGATGCGCGTGAAGGAACGGTCCTCGAGAGGCACGATGAAGCTCATCTCGATGACGCCAGGGGTGTGGGCGTGGTAGATGACGCGGTTCGTGGGATCTGCCATGACGCGGACGCAGTGGTTCATGTAGTGGCTCGGGAACTCGGAGGTGGGCTTTGCACCCTCGAGGAGGCCCCAGACGATGCGGTAGGCGCTTCCTTTCTCATTGATCTCGACGATGCCGATGTTGTGGGCAGGGTCGCCTGCGACATTCCTCATGTACTTGCCGGAGCCGGTAGAGAGGAAGTAGCGGCCTGCCAAGGTGGCGTCCTCGACACCCATCGAAACCCACTCACGCGGCTCTGCAAAGAAGGGCCTGGCCTCTGCCACTTCCTCTTCGCTCATGAGGTAGGTGAGGTTTCCGCCATTGCGCTCGTGCCAGCCCTGCTTAAAGCCGTCGTCGCACATGCGGGTGAAGCCCTGGACGAACTCGAGATCCTCTATTGCCATGATCTTTCTCTCCTTCCGGCAGGGCTCCTGTGCCCCGCCTGTCTTTCTGTGCCTGTCTGCCTATCTGGGCTGGTACTCGGTGATTTCGAAACTGTCCTTGATGGCTCTTCGCGCGCTCTCGAGGTCTGGATACGCGCCTTCCGCGATGAACTGGACCATGAGGTTGCCAAGAGCAGTGCCTTCGGTGGGGCCGGCAAAGACCGGAAGCCCCGTGGCATCTGCTGTCGCCTGGTTGAGGTAGGCGTTGTTCGAGCCGCCGCCCACGATATTGATGGAAGTATAGTCCGTGCCGGTAAGCTCCTTGAGCTCCTGGACGCAGCGGGCATAGTCAGAGGCGAGCGAGTCATACACCACAAGTGCAACCTCGCCTGCCGTCTCAGGCACGGACTTCCCTGCCTCCCTGCATGCCTGCCTGATCTCAGAGACCATGGACTGGGGTGCCAGGAATGCCGGCTGGTCTACATCGACAGTTGCGGCAAAGCCTTCTGTACGGGCAGCCTCAGCTGCCTTGACAAGCTCGCCCCAGCTGGGAAGCGCGCCTGTCTCCTTGCCAAGCTCGCGGCGGACGTTCTGGATCATCCAGAGGCCCATGATGTTCTTGAGGTAGCGGAAGCGGCCTTCATAGCCGCCTTCGTTCGTGAAATTGGCCTGGGCGCTTGCAGGGGTGGTAATGGCAGAGCGCAGCTCGCAGCCCAGAAGCGACCAGGTGCCAGATGAGAGATAGACAGCCTTCTCGTCCCTGGCAGGAACGGCGAGCCAGGCAGATCCCGTGTCATGGGTTGCCGGAAGCACGATCTGGGCTGAGTAGCCCACACGCTCGGCGATTTCCGGCGTGAATGTGCCCAGCACCGTGCCGGGCATGCTGATGGGCTGGAAGATCTCGCGTGGCAGGCCCAGGCGATCGATGAGCCCATTGTCCCAGTCCATGGTCTTGGCATTCACGAGCGCTGTAGTGCTGGCGTTGGTGTACTCGTTGGCCTTGACGCCGCAGAGCAGGAAGTTGAGGTAGTCAGGAACCATGAGGAAGGTACGGGCAGATGCAAGCTGCTCTGGATGCTCTGCCTTCTGCGCATAGAGCTGGTAGCAGGTATTGAACTGCTGGTACTGGATGCCGCAACGCATATACTGCTCGTCGAAGGAGAGGATGTGCTGCTTCTCCAGAAGATCGCGCACGCCCTGCGTGCGCGAGTCGCGATAGCCGACCGCATCTCCTATGCGATGGTCGTCTGCATCGAGCAGGACATAGTCCACTGCCCAGGTATCGATGCCGATGGTATCGGGAACAAGGCCACGCTCCCCTGCCACACGCAGGCCCTCGACGACGTTCTTGAAAAGCTTGTTCATGTCCCAGCAGAGATGCCCATCCTTCTCGATGAGGCCATTCTCGAAGCGATAGACCTCCTCGAGGACCATGCGGCCATCGATGACTTCGCCCACGATGTGGCGCCCGCTCGAAGCGCCGATGTCGATAGCAAGATGCCTCTGTCCCATTGCCTGCCCAATCTCGAAATAGTGAATTGCTCTTCCCTGCTTGTCTATTGGGCATATTACATGGTCATTCTGCGTATATCTATGCTGCAAAGTGACCATGTTTTTCGAAAAGCTATCCTCTTTGGAAGAGCCGTATGCATGCCGGATGAGGGGTGGGTCAGCCATGCTTACCTATACGCTTGACATGGAACGCCAGAGCCAATGGATCCGCTCGACGCCGAGCGAGCTTGAGCGCCGCCAGCCCCTCTGGTGCACGGAAGCAGGCTGCTTCTATGCCTTAGGCAATTTCTCGACCTCGCGCACGAGCAAGGACAGCTATCTGCTCTTCTATACCTTCAGCGGTGCCGGCGTCGTGCATCAGGGAGGACAGGGTGTACGCCTCGAGAAGGGGCATGCCCTCCTTATGGACTGCCGGAGCCCGCAGAACTATGGCACAGCACAGGACCGAGGGCACTGGTATCACTGGTGGGCGCATGTGGATGGTCCCGCCATCGCTGCCATGGGCGAAGTGCTCGGCCTTCCCCGCCTTGTTCCCGTGCCCCTTGCAGCATCCTTCGCAGAGCGGCATTTCACCACCATCCTCCAAGAGCTCGAAAAGGAGGGTGCCGCTCCCATGCTTCGCCAGGACAGGGCGATATACGACATCGTGGCCACGATGGCAGAGACAGCTGTGCAGTCTGAGGTGCAGGAGATGGGGACAGGGCCTGTCGAGGCAGCGCGCAGGCTCGTCGAGCTCAGATATGCTGATGACCTCACGGTAGAGGACATGGCACGCGAAGCGAATGTGAGCCCCTCCTACCTCATGCGCATCTTCAAGCGCCAGCTTGGGACCTCTCCCCACAACTATCTGCTGCGCTATCGCATCACGAAGGCACGCGAGCTTCTCGTAGAGACGACAGAGCCCGTCTCACGCATCGCACGCGAGACGGGCTTTTCAAGCGACAGCAACTTCTCGTACCGCTTCAGGCAGATGACAGGACAGAGCCCCAGGGAATATCGCGAATCGAGCCCACTGCGTGCGATGGATGCAGACACAAGCATTCCAGAGGACTAGATCTCGTACGCCTCAGGCGATCCATCAAGCGCAAGCCACGCTGCCGCAAGCTCGACCCAGCACGCCGCGTCACCATCACGGCCTTCCTCTGCGACCTCTTATGCGTCATCCTCTTCCAGCCGACGCTTGTGTCACCGTCCTTTTCTACCTTCACGGCACAGTCTGCCCTCGAAGCCGTGCTTGGCTCTACCCCGTGCATCCTGGCTGCAAGCTTCACCGCCTATGTCGCAGGCTCCCACTCCAATGCCAAGATCATGGAGCTCATGCATATGCATGACGGAGAGAAGAGACTGGCATGGCGATGCATTGCTTCCACCATTGGGGGTGAGACGCTCGACATGACGGTATTCACGCTCCTTGCCTTCACAGGCGTCCTTCCCTGGCCTGTCATCGGCCAGATGATCGTTGTCGCGAGCGCCATCAAGGTAGCTGTCGAGTGCATCTGCTATCCCCTTGTGACCTCCCATGTCATTGCCTGGGCCAAGACGCTGGAGTAGGTGCCCGCCAGACATCAGACAGCCATTGCAACGCCTTCCCCCTTCTTCTTTGGGGAAGGCATTTTCACTGCATGCTTGGCGCAATGTGCCACCAAGACAGATCGAGCCGGCAAAGATCGATGGCATCCAGAAGGACGAAGGAGAATGCATTCCAATCTGTCTCTGTCAGCTCGATGCCTTTTCCCGCCACAAACGGGCATACTCCGCCAGCATCCGTTATGGTTTCTGACAGATAGGACTCTGTCTCAGAAAAATTTCCCGAAACAATTCTGCAACTTGATTAGAGTCAAGGAACGGTAAAGCCTGACCCCCTAGATTTGATGCCATCACATCACGTGCACCACCAAATCTTGGGCAGGAGGGGCATATGCAGGGCCGCATTCATTCAGTCGAATCGTTCGGATCGGCAGATGGTCCAGGCGTCAGGTTCCTCATCTTCCTTCAGGGCTGCCCGATGCGCTGCCGCTATTGCCACAATCCTGATACCTGGAAGCTCGATGGCGGGACCTTGATGGAAGCAGACGAGCTTCTGGACAAGGCGGAACGCTACCGCTCCTACTGGGGACCCGAAGGCGGCATCACGGTATCCGGGGGCGAAGCCCTCATGCAGGTTCCCTTCGTGACGGAGCTCTTCGAGAAGGCCCACGAGCGCGGCATCAATACCTGCCTCGACACCTCTCTTGCTCCCTACACGACGCAGGAGCCCTGGCATTCCGGCTTCGAGCGTCTCATGGCGTCGACCGATCTTGTGCTGGTCGACATCAAGCACATCGATCCTGTCGAGCACCAGAAGCTCACAGGCCACGGCAACGAGAACATCCTTGAAGCACTGAGGTGGCTCTCCGACCACAAAATCCCGGTCTGGATTCGCCATGTCCTCGTCCCTGACATCACGGACGTAGATTCCTACCTCGAGCGCACCCGCGACTTCATCCAGACACTGGACAATGTCCAGCGCATCGAGGTTCTGCCCTATCACACGCTTGGCATCTTCAAATGGGACGAACTTGGCATCCCCTACACCCTGAGGGACACCGAACCACCCACCCCAGAGAGGGTCGAGCACGCGCTTCATATTCTTCGCACACCAAAAGAGGCAACAGGAAAATAGGAGGTTCTTGATGGCAACAACGGAAGCATGGAAGGGATTTGTCCCTGGCCACTGGACAAAGGACGTGAACGTCCGCGACTTCATCCAGCGCAACTACACCCAGTATGAGGGAGACGAGTCCTTCCTCGAGGGTCCGACCGCAGCGACAGACGAGCTCTGGGGCGATGTCCAGGAGTTCCAGAAGCAGGAGCGCGCCAAGGGCGGCGTCCTCGACTGCGAGACCGAGGTCGTCTCCGGCCTCACTGCCTACGGCCCTGGCTACATCGATCCTGAGCACAAGGAGCTCGAGAAGGTTGTCGGCCTCCAGACAGACAAGCCCCTGAAGCGTGCCTTCATGCCGTACGGCGGCATCAAGATGGCCCAGCAGGCTGCCGAGTCCTATGGCTACAAGATCAATGAAAAGTACGACAAGATCTTCAACGAGTACCACAAGACCCACAACCAGGCAGTCTTCGATGCCTATACGCCTGAGATGCGTGCTGCCCGCCACTCCCATGTCATCACCGGCCTGCCTGACACCTATGGCCGTGGCCGCATCGTCGGCGACTACCGCCGTGTCGCCCTCTACGGCATCGACTTCCTGATCCAGCAGAAGCAGGCTGACCTCCTGAACTGCGGCGACGGCACCATGCTCGACGATGTCATCCGCCAGCGCGAGGAGATCGCAGACCAGATCCGTGCCCTCAAGGGCATGAAGGAGATGGCCAAGATCTACGGCTACGACATCTCCAAGCCTGCAACCGATGCCCATGAGGCTGTTCAGTGGCTCTACTTCGGCTACCTTGCTGCCATCAAGACCCAGAACGGCGCTGCCATGTCCGTGGGCCGCATCTCGACCTTCCTCGACATCTACATCCAGCGCGACCTCGAGGCCGGCAAGATCACCGAGAAGGAAGCACAGGAGCTTATCGACCACCTCGTGCTGAAGTTCCGCATGGTCAAGTTTGCCCGCATCCCGTCCTACAACGAGCTCTTCTCCGGCGACCCGGTCTGGGCCACGCTCGAGATGGCAGGGCTTGGCATGGACGGCCGCCATATGGTCACGAAGAACGACTTCCGCTTCCTCCACACGCTCGAGAACATGGGTCCTGCTCCCGAGCCGAACCTCACGGTCCTCTATTCCAAGCGCCTCCCGGAGAACTTCCGCCGCTATGCCGCCAAGATCTCCATCACGACCAGCTCCATCCAGTATGAGAACGACGATGTGATGCGTCCGGTCTGGGGAGACGACTACTCCATCTGCTGCTGCGTGTCTGCTACCGAGACCGGCAAGGAAATGCAGTTCTTCGGCGCTCGTGCCAACCTCGCAAAGTGCCTGAACTATGCCATCAACGGCGGCAAGGACGCGAAGTTCACGGACAAGCAGGGCAACCACATGCAGGTCGGCCCCGAGCTTGCCCCGATCACGTCGGAGTATCTCGACTACGACGAGGTCATGCACAAGTTTGACCTGATGATGGACTGGCTCGCAGGCCTCTACGTGAACATCCTGAACCTCATCCAGTACATGCATGACAAGTACTACTACGAGGCCGCAGAGATGGCACTGATCGACACCGATGTGCGCCGTACCTTCGCGACCGGCATCGCTGGCTTCAGCCATGTCGTGGACTCCCTTTCCGCCATCAAGTATGCAAAGGTGAAGACCGTCCGCGACGAGACCGGCCTCGTTGTCGACTACAAGGTCGAGGGCGACTTCCCGCGCTACGGCAACGATGATGACCGTGCCGACGACATTGCTGTGTGGCTGCTCAAGACCTTCATCACGAAGGTCAAGAAGCACCACACCTACAGGAACTCCGAGCCCACGACCTCGATCCTGACCATCACCTCGAACGTGGTCTACGGCAAGGCAACGGGTGCCCTGCCCGATGGCCGTCCCGCCTTCACTCCGTTCGCGCCGGGTGCCAACCCCTCCTACGGAGCCGAGAAGAATGGCCTTCTGGCTTCCCTCAACTCCGTGGCAAAGCTCCCCTACGAGTACGCCCTCGACGGCATCTCCAACACCCAGACGATCAACCCGTCTGCCCTGGGCACCGATCTCGAGCAGCGCACGAACAACCTCGTGAATGTGCTCGATGGCTACTTCGACCACGGCGCACATCACCTGAACGTCAACGTCTTCGGTGTCGAGAAGCTGAAGGATGCCATGGAGCACCCCGAGAAGCCGGAGTACGCGAACTTCACGATCCGTGTCTCGGGCTACGCCGTCAAGTTCATCGACCTGACCCGCGAGCAGCAGCTCGATGTCATTGCCCGCACCTGCCACGACCGCATGTAATCACACAGGTCCGATAGATGCACGTAAGAGGCAGCCATGGCATGAGCCGTGGCTGCCTTTTCCTTTCTGTCTGCCTCTTTGCATGCTCAGGTAGACAGAGGACATTCGGCCCACGAATATCCTCACCAGCACCATGGATGCTGTCTTGATGGCTGATTGTTGTCACTATATAATGACAGTAATCAGAGGAGGCTTATGAAATCATCTGCCTTGATAGAGCTCTTTCTGATCCAACTCAAGCAGTTCGTGGAGAAGAACTCGTTCATCCTTGTCCCACGAGATGCCAGCAAGGAATTCATGGCAAGCAGGGGCATGTCCATGGAAACGCTCACCAACGTGATCCTCTCCCTGGAGGCAAAGGATTGCTTCGATGGGCCGGAGCAGGATAGAGACCCACGTTACGCGAAGTGGACTGTAGCCGAATTTTCGCCCGTGCATGACGGGGAAAGACTCTATCTGAAACTATCCATCCGTGTCGACATCAAACGAGCCAAGTGTCTGTCGGTGAAGGCCTATGTTGAAAGGAGAGACACAGATGAATAGATATCTCGATACCTACTGCCCAGAATGCGATGCAGAGGTGCAGGCAGTGCTGCATAGGCGCCCTGCGACAATTTCTGTCCACGGCGAGAATATCGACTACATCGAGACTGTTGCAGTCTGCCCTGTATGCGGCCAGCCCATCGGCGACGCACGCATCGAAGGAGAAAATCTCGATTGCGCATACGACATCTACCGTTCAAAGCATGGAATCATGTCACCAGAGGGAATCAGCAATCTCAGAAAATCCTATGGTCTCTCCCTGCGCGAATTCAGCCGGTTCTTGGGCTTCGGAGAACAGACCATCTATCGCTATGAGCATGGAGACATACCTGACCAGCTGCACAGCTCTACGCTTGCGGCAGCGCAGACAGCTACGGGCGCGCGGCATCTGCTGGAGCGGAATGGCCAGAACCTGGCCGCCCGCTCTGTAGCCGCAATCGAAAAACATATAGACGAGCTCGAAGGTTCTGAGGAGAAGCCGGCAGCAATCCAAACGGAACTGCTGGAACGCACCGCAGCCAAGCCCTCTTCTCTCAATGGATACCGCGCTCTGGACCTCACGAGAGTATCTGCGCTGGTATTCCTGCTGTCCGAAAAATGCAAGGATCTGTACTGGACAAAGCTGCAGAAAGCCATGTTCTTTGCAGACATGCTCTTCTGCGAGCAGACCAGCCGCTCTTTGACCGGTCTTTCCTATGCCCATGCAACGTATGGTCCCGTCATGGACAACATGGATGAAATCCGGCTCTTCCTGACGGAGCACGGAATCATCAGCTTTCAGCAAAAGGGATGGGGAGAGGTCCTCGTTCCGCAGCATATCGATATACAGCCATTCGACGCTCAGGACCTATCGCTCATAGAGCAGATTGCCGAATTCGTCAATTCCTTCAATACCGCTGCAGAGCTATCGGAGTTCTCCCATCATCTCAGGTATTGGAGCGAAAATGGATGCGGCCAGCTCATCAGATATGGAGAATACGATCGAGAGGTCTCGGATGCCATAGCCGCGAGGATGCGCACGATTGCAGGTGAAGAATCTTAAGGCAGCTCCTCCGCCCTTTTGCATACAAGCCGCATCAGATTCATGCAGGCATCGCGTTAGAGACTCTATCTGGCAGGTTCCCTACAGCGTGGTTGCCGCTGAGGAACTGTCCGATAGCAGCAGCTCAATGTCATTGCCCGCACCTGCCACGACCACATGTAATCACGCTGGTCCGACAGATATGCACAGAGGCAGCCACCGCTTCGGCAGTGGCTGCCTTTTGTCTGCTGCGGCCATTTTCCCCTGGGCATGATGCGGGCAATGATCCATAGGCACCACGTGCGGGATGCTCAGCTGAAACAGGCAATCAATAAGATGCATCCCTATGTCATATCTGCCGATGGCACTGAAGTACTCAATTCCGACCTCACTCAGGATGACAGCATCGGAAGACTCTCCGGCCCGCAGAGCTTGCCTTCTTCGATGAATCTGTACCTGCACATGTTGCACTTCCAAAAAAATATGCGGCGCCTGGTGGCATAGGCGCTGCCAAGCCTGTTCAATAGCGAGACTATCGCATCTTCTTCCGGCCGAACGAAAGAGTCGGACCCGCTCAGGTACATGTCCGCTGAAAAGCCAGGTCGTGGCGATGCCAGCATCTGGATCATGACAGGTGGAGGCTGCATCCTGGCAAACAGCCATAGCAGCATGGCGGAGCATGGCCTGAACACGATCGTGGACATTGTCTCTGTCAGATCTTTCACGATCTGCAGCAGCCAAAGAGAGCATTTCGGCGTTGATGATATCAGGCTCTGCTGCTGATACAGCTTTTCCCAAGCAGCATCTCCACGAGCCAGCGAAAACGTTATGCGCCAAGCGGCCATTGTGCCATCTGACAGCCAGATAACCGGATGTAGAACACCAGAACATGCATCTGCTGCAGCTTGGACAGGCACTTGCCTGAAGAGCCCTCTTCTCCGTCCAGCCTGCCGGTATCGCATTTCTGATACCACTCATCTCCGATCTGCTGCCGTTCGGCGGGCAGCCGCTCTTTCAGGATACATTCACCTGATACGCTTCCCCCCATCGAGATTGTTACTCCCCGGAGGCATTACTCACGCACCTGGCATCATGCCATCTGGTGCATGCGAGATCCTCCGGGGAGTTTTTTGTGCCGATTGGCCTGATGTCCAGGCTGACCATAGAGATGCAAGGGAGAGAGCATGGAAAAGAGAGCAGGGCTTACACGCAGATCGTTCGTCGGGCTTTCGGGAGGTGCTGCAGCCGCGCTCGGCCTGGCGCTTGCTGGATGCGGCGCGCAGCAGGCACCGCAGAAGGATGAGGGACAGAAAGCAGCTCCTTCTTCCGGAACGACCATCGAAACTGCGTATGGACCCGTCAAGGGCACGGAAGAGGGTTCCGTACGCATCTGGTACGGCATCCCTTATGCCAAGGCTCCGGAGAAAGATCTCCGCTGGCAGGCGCCAGAAGAGCCAGCAAGCTGGAGCGAAGAGCTTGACTGCACGAGCCCGGCAGACCCTGCCATCCAATTCTCGAACAACGAGGTCACCGGCACCGAAGACTGCCTCGATCTCGACATCTATGCCACAGAGGGCGCCCAGAAGCAGCCTGTTCTCGTCTATGTCCACGGCGGGAACAACCAGACCGGCACCTCGCAGGAAATCCCCGGTGTGGATCTTGCCGCGAACGATGGATGCGTCTACGTGTCGCTCTCCTACCGCCTGGGGCTCTTCGGCTTCATGTGCCTTCCTGTCTTCGGCCAGGATACCGGCAATTTCGCGATGCTCGATATCGCAGCGGCCCTCGACTGGATCCGCTCCAATATCGAAGCCTTCGGCGGAGACCCTGGCAATGTCACGGTATCAGGTTTCTCTGCCGGCGGCCGTGATGTCATGGCCATGCTCGCAAGTCCCCTCTTTGCCGGCAAGTTCGACAAGGCCATCGCCTACTCGGGAGGAATGACGACAGCGGAGATCGAGCCGTCACAGAAGAAGGAGGCCCTGGCGCTTGCTCCGCTTGTCGTAGAGGATGGCAAGGCGGCGACCGAGGAAGAGGCCTACCGCTGGCTTCTTGAGGACGACGCGGAGGTGGCAGCGTGGCTCCGGGGCGTCTCAGCGGAGCGTCTGGCCCCGCTCATGGGCAATGCGGGAATCCGCATGAGTGTCTTTCCGCATCTGTTCGAGGACGATATCGTGCTTCCCAAGGGCGGCTTTGCCAATGCAGACTACAATGCGGTGCCGCTTCTCATGCTCACCGGCACGACCGAGTTCAGCATGTTCAGCGCCTTCGATCCCTTCTGGAAGAGCGATCCTCTCACTGCCTGGTCGGAAGACGAGCAGGCAGCCGCCAAGGCATTTGCGATCAGGTATGGCTCCGACATGTACCGTATCTTCAATGCAGAATGCTCGGCAGAGGAGATGGATTCACGCTATGGAAAGGACATTTATGTCTGCCAGGTAGCGTTCGGCGGCGAGACGTCTGCCGTCAAGATCGACACATTCGGGTCGTTCCACGGCATCTTCGTGCCGATGCTCTCTTCGAAGAACAACTACACCTCCCTCGTTCCTGACACCTTCGACAAGGAGGGCTACCAGGCCATGGGCAAGGCATTCAACGCCTACCTCAAGAACTTCCTCGAGACCGGAAATCCCAACGGCGAGGGACTTGCCACCTGGGATGCCTGGGACAGCAAAAAGAAGGAAAGCATGGTGTTCGACGCAACGGAGACCGATGCTGTCATCGGTATGGCCGATGCCCACACCTCATACGACGAGATCCTGGCAGCAATGGATGCCGACACGACGGTTCCCGATGCACTCAAGAAGCTTGTTGCCACAAACGATATGGCAGGACGCTGGTTCTCTGCAGCAAACGATGCACACTATGGGGCGCCTGACTTCTGGGCTGTCCCCTATACTGCCTAGACATATCTGCCGATCCAAAGACAGTGCAAGACCGGCGCGTCGGGTCCCTTCGGCCCGGCGTGCCTTCTTCTGCCCTGCCCTCAGGCCGCCTCCCGGCGGGGCTGCCTGCCTGGCGCGCATCAATGCGGATTGTTCTGCCTGCCCCTTCTCTGCAACTTCTTCTATGCTTTCTTGGGCACAGCGAAGCGTGCAACCAGATGCTCGAGGATCTCTACCGTCTTCTCCATCGACTGGACCGATTGGAGCTCCTTGATGCTGTGATGGTTGAGGCCGCCATTCGTGATGTTGGGGCAGAGAAGCCCGCGGTAGGTCAGCTGCGCACCATCGGTGCCGCCACGGATTGGCAGCACCTCGGGCTCAACGTCTGCCTCCCTGATGGCAGCAAGCGCATTGTCGATGAGGCACTGGCCTCCCTCGCTCTTGATGACCTCTGCCATGTTGCGGTACTGCTCGTTCACGGAAAGCGTAATGAGCTCCTTCCCATAGCGCTTGTTGATGTAGGCCGCAGCATCGCGCATGAGCTGCTCGCGCTCAGCGAACTTCCCTGCATCGTGGTCGCGCACGATATAGCGCGCCATCGCATGGTTCACGTCTCCCGTGAGGCTCATCATATGGAAGAAGCCTTCATAGCCCTCGGTATACTGGGGCCGCTCCTCTGCCGGCAGCGCCATATCGAACTCTTCGAGCACCCGCACGGCATTGACCATGACATTCTTGGCAATGCCCGGATGGACATTGAGGCCACGTGCCGTCACGTCCCACATCGAGGCGTTGAAGCACTCATAGTTGAGCTTGCCGACCCGCTCGCCGTCGACGGTGTAGCCCCACCGGCAGCCTGTCTTCACGATATCGAGCAGACGTGCGCCGTGGCCAATCTCCTCATCAGGCACAAGAGCCAGCTTCAGCGTGGGATGGGGCTTGGAAGGATCTTCCAGAAGGCGTGCTGCCAGCTCCACGATCTCTGCCACAGCACCTTTGTCATCAGACCCCAGAAGCGTCGTGCCATCCGAGCAGATGACATCCTGGCCGACATAGTCGGCGAGCCCCGGCGTCTCCTTCTCGTCGGTCGTGACCTCGTTGCCCTCTGCATCGAATCCGATGTGGAGGGTCCCTCCCTCATAGTGCACGATATGCGGCTTCACGCCAGTAGCCTTCACATCGGGTGTCACATCGTGATGGGCGCAGAGCAGAAGAGCCGGCAGAGATTCCGCCCCCTTGGATGCCGGAATCGTCGCAGTCACGTAGGCGTGCTGATCCACGCAGACATCGGAGGCTCCCATATCCTTGAGGTCCCCGGCAATCTTTCTCGCCGTATCGAACTGTCCCGGCAGCGAGGGAGTATGTGCAAGATTGTCCTGATCCGAAGGCGAATCTATCCTGGCATAGGCAATGAAGCGGTCTGCTACTCTGCTCATGACGTCATCTCCGATGCAAAGAAATGGATAATGCATGGCTAAACCATAGTGTGAACTGTATTACAGGATGGTTAAAACACAGCGCAGTTTCACAGCAATGCAATGACGTCCCCGCATTGCCTCCTAGAATGCGAAGCCACGCCAGCACAGCTTTCCGGAAACCATCCGTCTCCTGAAAGCCCTGCCGGCCCCTATGCCAGCCAGAACAAGGAGGTAATCATGGCTGAAGCAGACAGCAGCAGGCGCCCCAGCGAAAGCTTCGTGCAGCAGGTGCTTGCCACGCACAGATCCGGCATGACACGGAGGCAGTTCATCGAAAGTGCAGCAGGAACGGCGGCGCTCGCAGCGCTTGGCCTTTCTGGCTGCGGCTCTTCCGAGACCAGCGACGAGGATGGACGCAAGGTCCTGAACTTCGCCCAGACCAACGCGAAGAAGGGTCTCGACGAGCATGTGATCAACGACCAGCTCTCCTACTCGCTTGCAGACTGCGTCGCAGAATCTCCGCTCATGTGGACAGAGGACCTCGAGCTTGTCCCCTGCCTGCTCAAGGAGATACCGACCGTCTCGGCAGATGGCCTCACCTATTCGCTCACGCTGAAGGACAACATCGCCTGCCACGATGGATCGACGCTCAAGGCATCCGATGTCAAATGGTCAGTCGAGCGCATGCTCAATCCTGCAACGGGCTACAAGAGCCTCTATATGATCAACTTCATCGAAGGCGCTCCCGATGTGATCAACGGTACCACCACCGAGTGCTCCGGCATCGAAGTGCAGGACGATACCCATCTGACGATCAAGCTGCAGTATGCCTATCCGACCTTCATGAACATCCTCGGCTCCGAGTTCTTCATGATCTATCCCGAGGCAGCGGTCGAGAAGGTGGAGTCTGCCGGCGGCACCTGGGGTTCCGGCACCAATCTTGTAGGCACCGGCCCCTTCAAGCTCACGCAGAACGACGATGCGACCGAGCTCGTCTTCGAGAAGTTCGATCAGTACCATGGCACGCCGGCAAAGATCGACGAGCTCGATGTCAGATATATCGATGATGCAAACACGAAGATGATGTCGTACGTGAACGGTGATATCGACCTCTGCGATGTGGATCCTTCGCTGCTCGAGCAGTACCAGAACGATGCCACCGTCAGCAAGGAGCTCCACGAGTACGATCCTCTGGGAACCTATATCTTCAACCTGAACCTCTCCAAGGACAACCTCAAGGATTCCCGCGTGCGCGAGGCCATCAACCACGCAATCAACCGCCAGGAGCTTGTCGATACCGTCCTGCACGGCGCAGGCATCCCTGCCACCGAATACCTGAACCCGAACCTGCCGGGACACGACGATTCGCTGCCGGTCATAGAGTATGACCCCGACAAGGCAAAGTCCCTGCTCGAGGAGGCAGGTGCCACCAATCTCACGCTCGAGTGCGGCGTGCGCGCATCGGAGCAGGCTGTCGCTGTCGCTATCCAGGACTATCTCGCGAAGGTAGGCATCACCCTCAATGTAAACGTCCTCGATTCCGGCATCTGGACCGACCGCTGGCGCAATGGAGACCTCGAAACCACCATCTTCTCCTGGAACATGGTCTTCAAGGATTCCTACATCGCTTTCTACACCCTGTTCCACAGCAGCTCTTCCGCTGCAAAGGGCTCCTTCTACAGCAATCCGGAGTTCGACAGCATCGTCGAGGCCTCCCGTTCGGAGGAGGATGCCGACAAGCAGGTCCAGGACTTCCAGCAGGCAGAGCAGATCCTCTGCTTCCAGGATTGGGGAACCTGCCCGCTCTATTACCCGAAGCGCTACTTCGCTGCCAAGCCGTATGTGAGCGGCATGAAGATCGGCAACCTTATCTACCACTTCCGTGACGTGGATGTCGACATGTCGCAGAAGCAGTAGACCCATCCCTGCATCTGCAGCCGCAAGGCGCACCGGCTCGTTGCCGGTGCGCCTTCTTCTTTCTGCTGCTGAGATACCGGGGCGATGCTGCCTCCTCGTTTGTATGTGTCTGGCACAGACAGCCGCTGGAGAACATATTCCTTCTTTTTGACGGCTTCATCAGGCCCATACGAGCAGGTGTCTCTTCTCTCCCCATGCATCTCCCCTTCCCTTTCCTGCATAGGCTGTGCCAGATGCAGAAACCATGTGCCTCCCTTTATTGTATCTGTATCTGATACACTTACTTTTATCAGAAAGGCAAGAAGGGGGAAGGCACATGGACACCAAGTTCTCTACGGCTATCCACATGCTGATACTCGTCTCCGAGGCAGAAGCTCCCATGAACTCGGAGCAGATCGCCCAGAGCGTGGGCACGAACGCAAGCTATATCCGCAAGGTCGCAGCACGCCTCGGCCATGCAGGAATCATCGGGAGCCGCGGAAGGAGCGGGTTCTGCCTGCTCAAAGCACCCGATGAGATCACGTTTCTGGATGTATACCGTGCCGTGGAAGAGGCCGACCATGTCCACGTGTTCGATATCCACCAGAACCCGAGCGATGCCTGCATCGTCGGCAGGAACATCCGTCCCGTGCTTGGCGGGATGTTCCGCCACGCCGAGGAGGTTGTGGAAGACGAGCTTGCAGGCGCTACCCTCGCAGATTGCATGGCGCGGATGCGCGAAGAGATCGACAGGAACAGCCACCAGCAGGAAGGCGAGAGACAATGAAGGCAGCGATACTGGACAGCTACGACAAGAAGGGCACGGCCCTTGCCGTGTGCGACATCCCCACGCCCGAACCTTCGGCGCATGAGGCCCTCGTGCGCATCCATACGGCAGCGGTCAATCCGCTCGACAACATGATTGTCCGCGGAGAGGTGCGCCCGATCGTCCCCTACCGCACGCCGCTTGTGATGGGAAACGAATTCTCGGGCACCGTTGTCAGGACGGGATCTGCAGCAGCAAGGTTCAAGGCGGGAGACCGTGTGTACGGCCGCATGCCGCTTGCAAAGATCGGTGCATTCGCAGAATATGCTGCCGTGGACGAGTCGGCCTTGGCCATCGTGCCGGGCTACCTCTCGATGGAGGAAGCGGCCTGCGTGCCGCTCACGGCGCTCACTGCCCTGCAGGCACTTTCCCTCATGGATGCCCAGACAGGCCAGACGATCTTCATCTCGGGCGGGACAGGCAGCCTCGGCGCCATGGCAATCCCCATCGCCGCACGCATGGGGCTTGCCGTCGCCACCAACGGCAGCGCCTCCAACAAGGAGCGCGTCCTGAAGCTTGGCGCCACCACCTTCATTGACTACAGGACACAGCGCTATACGGATGTGCTGCACGACGTGGACTGCGTGCTCGACACCCTGGGCGAGCGCGAGCTCGAAGACGAGTTCAGCGTGCTCAGGCGCGGAGGGCATCTCGTCTCCCTGCGTGGCCTTCCCAATCGCCGCTTCGCCAGGCGGGCAAACCTCTCCCCTGCCAAGCGTGCCCTCTTCGGTATAGCCGGCTACAGGTTCGACAGGATGGCAGCCAAGAGGGGCCAGACCTACGATTTTCTGTTCGTGCATGAGGACGGACGTCAGCTCGAGCGCGTGGGCGAGCTCTTCCCCAAGGAGCAGCCGCTTGCTGTCTCCCTAGACAGCACCTACACCCTCGACCAGGTGAACGAGGCGCTCGAGCATGTCAGGAGCGGACATTCGCAGGGAAAGACCCTGCTCAAGATTGAGCAGGCATAGCTGCACGAACAGCTGCCACGATGGCAGGACAGACCAGGAATTGAGGACAGGCCGCATGGACATCAGCACCATAAAGGAGCGCAAGAGCGTCAGGACCTTCGATGGAGAGCCTCTTTCGGCCGAAACGCTCTCCCAGCTCGAGGATTTCATCCAGAAGGATGAGAACCCCTTCGGCGTGCCGATAACGTATCGGATGCTCGACCGCAGAAGAGACGGCGTATCGAGCCCCGTCATCGTGGGCGCAGATACCTATATCGCTGCCAAGTACCGCAGGCAGGAGGACGCCGAGCTGGGCTTCGGCTACTCCTTCGAACGGCTTGTCCTGTATGCCACGTCCTTGGGACTGGGTACGGTCTGGCTTGCCGCGACAATCGACCGCAAGGCTTTCGAGCGCGCGCTCGAGGTCGCCCCCGACGAGGTGATGCCTGCAGTCACCCCCATCGGCTATGCTGCCGAGAAGAGATCTGTGAGGGAGTCGCTCATGCGCAGGAACATGAAATCGGATAGCCGGGTTCCCTTCGAGTCGCTCTTCTTTGCCGGAGACTTCACGCATCCGCTCACTGAGGAGGGAGCCGGACGTCTCCTCGAGCCACTCCAGATGGTACGCTGGTCTCCCTCTGCCACCAACAAGCAGCCATGGCGGATAGTCGTGGATGGAAAGAATGTCCACTTCTTTGAGCACAAGACCAGAGGCTACGCCCGCGAAACGACAGGCGACATCCAGAAGGTCGATTTGGGCATTGCTGCATGCCATTTCGAGATTGCGGCACGGGAATCCGGCATCGAAGGCACCTTCAGGAAGTGCGATCCTGGCATCCCGGCTCCCGACGGCGCAGCCTACATCACGACCTATGCGATGGAAGTCAGCCCTCTCGAGGGATAGCAGCGTATCTGCCTGCGGACCTGCTGGGTTCCGTATCTGTGCAGGCCGCTTCTCTATATAGCAATGCAGGCTCTATCCCGGACTTTCCGGGATAGAGCCTGTCTTTCAAACGAGAAGCATCTTCCCCCTGCTCCGGCATGCCAGGAGAGCATCTTCAGAAGGGCTATTGAACGACGAGAGAACCAGCGCAGCGTGGTCCTAGTACCAGGAACCCTTGTCACGCTCGCGTAGAGCCCTGCGCTGCTGGCGCCTGAGCTCTGCTGCTGCCTTCTCTTCCTCGGTGAGGACCCTGGGCGCCGGTGCTGGCGCAGGCGCTGCCGCCTGTGCAGGTTCGCTCTTGGAAGCAGAGGTGCCCTTCCTGCGGGAAGCACGCTTCTTCTTGGGCTGGGGCGTCACAGGCCTGTCTGCAGGCTGTGCTGCCACAGAGACGGCGGGCTGGGAAACGATAGGCTTCTTCTTGCCGTAGCGCAGCTCCATATAGAGGAAGACGCCCTCGTTCTGTCCTGTGGTCTGGCAGAAGTCGTACCTGTCCTTCGAGGCGTGGTATGCCATCTCATACCGATCTTCTTCGAGCTCGGGGGCATGCTCCGCAAAGTCCCTGCAGATATCCATGACCTCGCTCCTGCTCATCGAATTGCGCCCGGCGCAGTCTTCGAGCTGGACGCCCGTGAACGCCTGAAGCAGCACCTCCTTCTGGGGACTCGGCTGTTTCAGGATACAGCTCAGAAGGGTGAGCTTTCGGGTGCTGCTGGCCATAGCGATAGAGCTCCTCTGCTGCATCGGCTCTTCCACGCATGTGCGGGCCTCCGCGTGCACGAGGCTCTGCACACGTTCATGGTAACAGAGCTCTTCGTGCATGTATGCAGCATCTGGAAAGCTTGCCAAACTGCACAACAGGGAAACCTTATGGAAAAGCCCTTGCAGGAACCGGAGACGAAGGCCCTCTGCTCCGGTCCTGGCCACATGCTTCCGTGCTTCATCATCACGAAGGCAACGGGAATGGGCTTCGGCACCTTCCCCGGGGAGACGCCCTGGGGCCCGATGGAACCCTTCTGTCTCTCCTCTGCTTGTACGCTTTGTGCCATTGTGGCCACACATGCATGCAGGCGTGATAATGAAGGCTGTGCACGCTGCAGAAAGGATTGGCACATGGAAGCATGGCAGAAGTTCGGAAGCTTCATCTCGCGGAACATGATCGTGATCGTGCCGCTCTGCCTTGTGGCGGGCATCTTCTTCCCGGCTTTCTTCCAGCGTTTTGCACCCTATGTCTCCCCGATGTTTGCCGTCATCACCTTCCAGGGATCTCTTTCCAACGACTTCGGGAACCTGAAGCGCACGTTCTCGCATCCTCTGCCCATGATCTTGGCCATCCTGATCTCCCAGCTCCTCATGCCGGTCCTGGGATGGGCCATGGGACATCTCTTCTTTACGGATACGGACCTCATCTGCGGCATCGTGCTCGAATACACCGTGCCCATTGCCGTGACCTCGACGATGTGGGTCTCCCTGTATGAAGGCAACATGTCGCTCACGCTGGGAACGCTTCTGATCTCTACCTGCATGGCACCATTCACGATTCCTGCCACCCTCCAGCTCCTCATGGGAGCCACAGTCGAGGTGGATGCTGCCGGCATGATCTTGGACATGCTCTTCATGATCGCTATCCCTGCCCTTCTGGGCACGGCATTGAATGACCGCACGAAGGGCAGGGCAAAGAAGCAAGTCTCCCCGGTGCTTGCGCCCTTGGCCCGCATCCTCACGATCCTTGTCATCACCACGAACTCGACGAGCCTCTCCACCTTCATCTTCAACCTCACGCCCGAGCTTGCAGGCGTCCTGGTCCTCATAGGATTTCTTGCCTCCTCGGGATATGTCTGGGGCTTTCTTGCAGCACGGCTCATGCATCTCAAGAGGGCAGATGCCGTGGGCATGACATTCCTCTGCGCCATGAAGAACATCTCTGCTGGCGCCATCATCGCCCAGGAGTACTTCCCTGCCATCACGCTCTTCCCTGTGATGACAGGCACGCTCTTCAACCAGTTCTTTGCAGCGCTCTTCGGCAAGCTCTTCGGGCGCACCTTCCGGAGCATGCAGGCAGAAGAAGCGCGGCAGGCCCTAGTCGGGAAGAGGGCTCAGGACAGCTAGCTCCACTATTCCCTTTCCGGATCTGACAGGTACCGTTATTTAGTTGTGCTCTATTGTATTTTGCACAATAGTTTTGCGCGCAATGGGATATACTGTGGGTGTCAGACAGAAGAGAAAGGACAGCCATGAGCTACTTCGATTACAGCGTTACCAAGCAGGATGGCACGAAGGAAAGCCTCCAGGACTTCGCAGGCAAGGTCCTCCTTATCGTCAACACTGCCACCGGCTGCGGCTTCACCCCGCAGTATGAGGATCTCGAGCGCATCTATGCAGCATACAAGGACCAGGGCTTCGAAATCCTCGACTTCCCCTGCAACCAGTTCGCGAACCAGGCACCTGAGTCCGATGAGGAGATCAACTCCTTCTGCTCCCTCAAGTTCAACACCGCCTTTCCGCGCTTCAAGAAGCTCGAGGTGAACGGCGAAGGTGCAGACCCGCTCTTCCGCGACCTTGCGACCGAGGCACCGTTCAAGGGCTTTGGAAGCGGCCTCAAGGCCAAGGCACTCGAGAAGTTCGCAAAGGCCAATGCAAAGAAGTTCGGCGATGAGGCCTACATCATGTGGAACTTCACGAAGTTCCTGATCGACCGCAATGGCGCGCTCGTCGCCCGCTTCGAGCCGACGGCAGACATGGCCGAAGTCGAGCAGGCCGTGAAGGACCTCCTCTAATGGCTGGCACATCCTGCCACGCAGAGGGCACGCCCGCAGACGAGGGACAGCTGAAGCTCGAGAACCAGCTCTGCTTTCCGCTCTATGCTGCCTCGAAAGAGGTTGTGAGGAGATACAAGCCGCTCCTCGATCCTCTGGGCCTCACGTACACCCAATACATCTCCATGCTCGTGCTCTGGGAACAGGGCACCTCGACGGTAGGAGAGATCGGCGAGAGGCTGTTCCTCGACTCAGGCACGCTCACGCCCGTCCTGGTGAAGCTCGAACAGAAGGGCTACGTGAAGCGCGAGCGCTCGAAGGATGACTCCCGTCAGGTCATGATTTCCCTGACGCCTGAAGGCGCTGCCCTGAAGCAGCGTGCCCTCGCCATACCGTTCCGCCTTGCCTGCACGTTCCCTTCCCTCACCAAAGAGGATGCACAGGAGCTGAAGCGGATACTTACGAAGCTTCTGGAAGGAAGCGTTGATTGATGAATGACACAGCACTGGCCGCCGATCAGAGAGAGGCAGCCATTGTCCGCACGAGCGTCGTCGGCATCGCTGCCAACGTGGCGCTCGCTGCCATGAAGGCAGCCATAGGCCTTGCCTCGAACTCCATTGCAATCGTGCTCGATGCGGTGAACAACCTCTCGGATGCCCTGTCCTCGATCATCACGATTGCAGGCACGAAGCTTGCCCACAAGCAGCCAGACAAGAAGCACCCTCTGGGATACGGCCGCATCGAGTATCTGACTGCCACGATCATCGCAATGATCGTGCTCTATGCCGGCATCACGTCCCTCATAGAGTCCGTGGAGAAGATCATCTCCCCCGAGGTCGCAGACTACTCTGCCATAACGCTCATCCTTGTGGGTGCAGCTGTCGTCGTGAAGCTCATCCTCGGCAGGTACGTGAAGAAGCAGGGCGAGAAGCACAACTCCGACGCCCTTGTGGCATCAGGCTCTGATGCCCTCTTCGACGCGATCCTTTCTGCCTCGACCCTGGCGGCAGCGCTTGTCTACATCCTCTGCCATATCTCGATCGAGGCCTGGGTCGGCGCCATCATCTCCGTCGTGATCGTGAAGGCCGGCATCGATATGATGCGCGATGCTCTCTCAGAGATTCTGGGCGAACGCATCGATGCAGACCTTGCCCATACAGTAAAGGAATCGGTCAGAAAGGATCCCGAGGTCCTCGGCGCCTACGACCTTCTGCTCCATTCCTATGGTCCCGAGCATCTCGTCGGCGATATTCATGTGGAAGTGCCCGGCAATATGAACGCCGGCAAGATCGACGAGATGACAAGAAGAATCCAGCAGCAGGTCTTCCGGGATACGGATGGCAAGGTCATCTTGGCCACGGTCGGCATCTACTCGAAGAGCCTCAACCACAAGGCTGCCTGCATCCAGAAGAAGGCCTACGGCATCGCTCTGGCAGAAGACCATGTGAAGCAGGTCCATGGCTTCCATCTTGACGAGGAGCGGCAGCTCATGACATTCGATATCGTCGTGGACTTCGATGCTCCCGACCGCGAAGCCGTGCGCGCCGATGTCCTCAAGAAGATCCGTGCAGAATATCCGGCATACGATATCGTGATCACGCTTGACAGCGACACAAGCGACTGATTGCCTGGCATCAACCCATATGCCTCAGAGCGCCTGCCCGGAAGGACAGGCGCTCTTCTTGTCTCTAGGCCATGCTCTCCAGATCCACGATCTTCGTTCCATGGAGCTCCGAGGCTCCCGCGGCTGCTGCCACTTCATCCCTGTTCTTCCAGGTGATGCCGCCGCCCGGAAGGATTATGAGCCCATCTCCTGCCGCTTCGATGAGAGCCTTCAGATGCGCAACATTGCCGAGGATAGCAGTACCTGCTATCCCACCATGCGTAAGCACACGCGTGACTCCCATTGCCGCGAGCTCTGACGGCGCGTCGAGCTGCTCATGTACATCGAGCTCATCGAATGCCATGTGAAACGTGACATCGAGCCTGCGTCCGCCTGCTGCCTTTCTGGCTGCTTCAATGATGCGCTCTGTTACAGCAAGATCGATGCAATAGCTTCCCGGTGAACCTGCCAGGCAGCCAAGGACGATGCCATCCGCTCCGTGCTCAGCCGCAATGCGAGCATCCTCTTCCATGATGGAAAGCTCGTCTGAGGTGTAGACGAAGTTTCCTCCCCGAGGCCGCACCATGCACATGACCCTGGCACCGTGCTCATGCGCATAGGCAAGCGTGTGGTCAAGCACGCCGAGAGAAGGTGTCGTGCCGCCAGCTGCCAGGTTGTCGCAGAGCTCGATCCTGCCTGCGCCAGCGGCTATTGCCTTCGGCACGAGCGTGAAGTTCTCGGCACAGAACTCGTAGAGCAAAGGGGCATCCTTTCTGGAGGAAATCTGGCACAGCTTCATGCATATGCATCAGATGATGGCGGAAAAGCGCCTGGAGGAGAAGATGGTTTCCGGCACAATCCAGCTACATCTCTCATAGCCTGCTCCTGCTTGACAAGCGCACGGCATCGCCTTGAACTGGAGAGCTGAGCAGCACTGTCCCGTCCCTATCCCGAAACAGGTATAAGATGCCCGCCATCGTTCTCGTCCTTCTGCTCCTAGCCCTCCTCTGGATTGCATTCTGCGGCTATACATGGGGCTGGAGACCTTTCGCCAAGCTCCACCCACTCGATGCCGGACGCCTTCCCGGCAATGCAGCTGCGTATAGCATCGAGCGGGTGGAGCCGCTTGCCGGAAGTGCACTCAAGGGCACAACCATCATCTTCCTTGGCTCCTCCGTCACCTATGGAGCAGCATCGAAGGGCATATCCTTCGTGGACTATATCGCGAAGAGGGATGGCTGCACTGCCATCAAGGAAGCTGTGAGCGGGACAACGCTCGCAGATACGGGGAAGAGCTCCTATATCAGGCGTCTTGAGCGCCTCGATGCAGACCACGCCGACCTCTTTGTCTGCCAGCTCTCCACGAATGACGCGACGCAGGGAAAGCCGCTGGGGCAGGTCACGCCACCCAGCCAGAGAGAAGGCTTCGATACAGCAACCGTAGCGGGCGCCATCGAGCATATCATTGCCTATGCCGGGAACAGATGGGGCTGCCCTATCGTGTTCTATACGAATCCGCGCTATGAGAGCGCTGCCTACGGAGAGATGGTCACACTCCTCAAAGAGATAGCAAGCAAGTGGGACATCTCCATCATCGAACTCTGGGACGATGAGGGATTCAATGTCATCACGCCGGAAGAGCGGAAGCTCTATATGGCCGATGCCATACATCCCACCCAGGCAGGCTATCTCAAGTGGTGGACACCGAAGATCGAGGAAGGGCTCTCGGAGGCCATGAGGAAGGATGCACGATGAAGTGGTCTGGAAAGGACAAGGCAGAGAAGAAGGCATCGAAGAAGCCTCGCCGCCATATACTCAGGACCATCCTCATTGTCCTTGCAGCTGTCGCTATGGCTTTAGCCCTCGGCATCCATATCTATGCCTCGGGCTACTATCATGCGGAACCCGAGGCACAGGAGGCACTTGCCTCCACCACAGATGTCACGGTGACGACGCTCGACAGCGGCGACGTGTTTTTCGTGCCCAAGAACGCAGATGCTGCCTTCGTCTTCTACCCAGGCGGCAAGGTCGAGGCGACCGCCTATGCACCGCTCCTCGCACGTCTTGCCGATCGAGGCGTTGCCTGCGTGCTCGTGAAGATGCCGGAAAACCTTGCCGTGCTCGCACCCAATGCCGCAGACCACGCCAGGCCCGAGCTCGAAGAGGCGCTCTCGGACGCAGGAGAGGATTCCTCGGCACTCCCTTGGCTCATCGGCGGCCATTCGCTTGGTGGTGCCATGGCAGGCTCCTATGTTGCAGGGCATGAGGAGAGCTATCGGGGGCTCGTGCTCCTGGGCGCCTACGAGACTTCAGACATAAGCAGCAGCAGTCTTTCCGTGCTCCTCATGTACGGAGAGCATGATGGTGTCCTCAACAGGACGAAATACGAGGAATGCCTTGAGAACCTGCCTTCAGGCTATACCGAGCTCATCATTCCTGGTGGCATCCACTCCTACTTCGGAAGCTATGGCCTGCAGGAGGGAGACGGCATGCCTGAGATTACGAACGCAGAGCAGCTCGACTTTGCAGCTTCGGCGATTGCCGATTTCGCTGGAACGCTCTCAGTCAGCTAGCATCTGCGTCCTGCGTCCTGGGTGTCCATCTGAGCACGCTGCTGGATCATGACGCCGGTGCCCTTGATGAGGCGCTCGAGCATCTCGTTCACCTCATCGAGCGTCTGGTCAGTATAGGAACCGAAGAGCCAGGAGTCATAGACGCTGAGTATTCCGTGCATCACATAGTCGGTCGAGATGAGGGCAAGCGTCAGCGCTTCCTTGTCATCTGCATAGGCATGCACGATCTCATCGCGGATGCGGCGCTTCAGGTTCTGCTCGAGCGCCACGGTGAAGGGGTTCGTGGCCGAGTTCTGGCGGATCGTCTGGATGAGCTCGCGGTGCTCCTCGACGAAGGCGCCGACCTTCTTCAAGAGGGGCTCGGGATCCTGCACGAAGGAGATATCGAACCAGCTTGTGCCGATGCTCATGAAGCGGTCCACGAGCTCCTGGAGGACATAGGCTTCGAGCTCTGAGACCGAGCTGAAGTGGGCGTAGAACGTGCCTCTGTTGAGGCCTGCCTCGCGCGTGATGTCTGCGACCGTGATCTTGTCAGACGGCTTCTTCATGATGAGAGAGAGGTAGCTCTGCTCGAGAAGATGGAGGGAGCGCAGAGAGTTCCTGTTGCTGCCCTCAGGGCTCCTCTTCACCTGACGCTTCGGTTTTGCTTCAGCCGTCTCTTTGGGCGTTTCCTCTTCCGGCACATCAGCCATCTGGCTCTCCTTCCAGACCGCATATGGCGACAGGGCAGCCTTAAGACATGAGGGGTAGCACCTGTCGCAATTTCACCTAGTGTCGTTTTTCCCAAAAACAGCTGTTTGATACGTGGCAGAACGAAGAGAACAGCACCTGCCTTCTGCTGGCTCACCATATCTGCCCTCTTGCGCTAAGGTATGGAGAAAGAGACGACGCCTAGGAGGAGAGATGGCAAAAATCTGCCTGGTCGAGGACGACCCTGCCGTACGCGCCCAGCTCGCGCTCCTGCTCGAGCACGCAGGACATGAGGTCACGGCGCTCGAGTGCTTCGACCACCTGCCGGAAGACATCCTCGCCGCAGAGCCTGATGCCGTGGTCCTGGACCTCGGCCTTCCGGGCACCGATGGCCAGTATGTGGCAAGGGCGCTCCGCCAGCAGAGTCAGGTTCCCCTCATGGTGCTCACAAGCCGCACTTCAGAGCTCGACGAGCTCATGGCGCTCACGATGGGAGCAGACAACTTCGTCCAGAAGTCTGCCAATCCGCAGCTCATCCTCGCACACCTTGATGCGCTTCTTCGCCGTGGCAAGAGCCAGGCGCCGTCTGCTGTGCTCTCGGAGGGAGGACTTGCACTCGACACCGTACGCTCCGAGGCAAGCTACGCTGGCAAGACCGTCGAGCTCTCGCGGAACGAGCTCAGGATTCTGGAACAGCTCATGAGGAAGAAGGGCGGCATCTGCTCCCGCGAGGACCTCATGGAAGCCCTCTGGACAAGCGATGCCTTCGTCGACGACAACACGCTGACCGTGAACGTGAACAGGCTCCGCCAGACGCTCTCGCGCCTGGGGCTCAAGTCTGCCGTTGTCACATTCCGTGGCCAGGGCTACGCGCTCAGGCTGGAGCAGGCATGAACTTTGCTGCCTACATGAGAAGCCATGCCCTGCGCCTTGCTGCAAGCCTCATCCTGCTCGCTGCTCTGGGAGCCCTGCTTCTGCCTCTCGGCGTCAGCACCGATGGCACGATCCTCATCCTCATCATTGCCGTCATCCTCGAAGCCGTGCCTTTCCTCTGGGGCTACGCGCGAAGCCGCCGGTATATGCACGATCTCGAAGTGCTTGCAGACGAAGGCCCCGATACCCTTGCCTATGCCAGAAGCATCGAGGAGCCCTCATATCCTGAAGGCGAGCTCTCCTGGCAGGCCATGCAGAGCCTGGCCAGAGCTGCCCAGGCAGATAGCCATGAGGCAGAGGCTGCGGTCGAGGAATACCGCCAGTACGTCGAGACCTGGGTGCACGAAATCAAGACGCCGCTTGCAGCAGTGCGCCTCATGCTTGCCAATGCCGACGCCCCCGATACCGCAGCCGTATCCCGCGAGATCGCCCGGATCGATTCCTATGTCGAGCAGGCACTCTACTATGCGAGGAGCACCTCTGTCGAGAAGGACTATCTCGTCAGGAGCGTACCGGCAGACAGCCTCGTGAAGGAGGCCGTACGCTCCCGTGCCCGCACGCTCATCGAGGCCCATATGGCTGTGGATATGTCAGGGCTCATCGTTCAAGACGGCACCTCCCCTGTCCTCATCTGCGACCCGAAGTGGATGGACTTCATCCTGGGCCAGCTCATCGACAACGCCGTGAAGTACCGGCAGGCAAAGAATCCCCAGATCTCGTTCTCTGCACGCATCGAGGAAGCAGGAACGGCGAACGAGCATGCGGTGCTCAAGGTGGCCGACAATGGCTGCGGCATATCCGAGGCAGATCTTCCCCGCATCTTCGAGCGGGGATTTACCGGCGAGAACGGACGCAGCCACGGCAAGGCAACCGGCATGGGGCTCTACCTCGTCAGAACTCTCTGCCAAAAGATGGGCCTTTCCGTCTCTGTGCGCTCGAGGGAAGGAAAGGGTACGGCCTTCGAGATTGTCTTCCCGCAGGAGCGCTCCCGTTTCGAGGAAGGAACCAAGCTTACAGAACTGTAAGGCAGTGTAAGTGGCTTCGATGGCAGTCCAAGCTTCTTTCGGCGAATATGATTGCGACAGAAAGCAACACGAAAGAAGGAGTCCACCATGCCTCGCCATCTCCAGGGAGCCAGATCCGCCTTTGTCCACGACAGCACATCGCCTGTCCTCGAGATCTCTGCCCTCACGAAGGTCTACGGCGGCAAGAATGCCTCGACGAAGGCTCTGAACGGCGTCAGCCTCACGGTGCAGCGCGGCGACCTCGTCGCAATCATGGGCCCGTCCGGTTCCGGCAAGTCGACGCTTCTGAACTGCATTGCCACGATCGATACGCCGACCTCGGGCACAATCCGCATCGCAGGCACCGATACGGCACGCATCTCCCGCTCAGGTCTTGCCGACTTCCGCCGCACCCAGCTCGGCTTCATCTTCCAGGACTCGAACCTGCTCGACACGCTCACAGCCCGCGAGAACATCGCGCTGCCGCTCACGATCGGGCATGTACCGGCAGACCAGATCCTGAAATCCGTCGAGGCCATTGCAAAGTCCTTGGGTGTTGCCGAGGTCCTCGACAAGTATCCCTACCAGATGTCCGGCGGCCAGCGCCAGCGCATCGCCTGCGCCCGTGCGCTTGTGACACGCCCCCAGCTCGTGCTTGCAGACGAGCCGACAGGAGCCCTCGATTCCAAGAACGCGAAGCTCCTGCTCGAGAGCCTCGACGCCATCAACCGCGCCCAGAAGGCAACAGTGCTCATGGTGACACACGACGAGACGGCAGCCTCGTTCTGCAGGAGGGTCCTCTTCATCCGTGACGGCAAGGTCTTCTGCGAGCTCGTGCGCGGAGCAGATACCCGCCGCGAGTTCTTCGAGAAGATCATGCAGGTCGTAGCAGTCCAGGGAGGGGTCGACGATGCTCGCTAAGCTTGCCTTCGGCAACATGCGCAAGCTCATGCATGACTATGCCGTGTACTTCCTGACGCTCGTCATGGGCGTCGCCGTCTTCTATGCATTCAACACGATCTCCGTGCAGGCAGACTTCCTGTCGAACTCGCTCTCCGATGTCCTGAAGCAGGTAGGCGAGATCATGCACGGCCTCACAGTCTTCCTCGCTGTCATCATGGGCTTCCTCATGGTCTATGCAAACAACTTCCTGATGCGCAGAAGGAAGAAGGAGCTCGGCCTCTACCAGGTCCTCGGCATGCGTGCCGGACAGGTAAACGCCATCCTCACGCTCGAGACCCTTATGGTCGCCCTCATCTCCTTCATTGTCGGCATCGCACTCGGTGCCCTCATCTCCCAGCTCCTCCTCTTCGTCACGGCAGACATGTTCGCGACGAAGGTCGACAACTTCCGTTTCTTCTTCTCCCCCGATGCGCTGGCACTCACGTTCTTCTGCTTTGCCATCACCTTCCTCGTCATGATGGTCATGAACTCCATCACGCTCTCCCGCGTGCATCTCATCGACCTCATGAGCGCAGGCAGGAAGAACGAGAAGCAGTTCGTAAGGCATCTGCCGCTCTCCTTCGTCCTCACCGCACTTGGCCTTGTGCTCATGGGATACGCCTACTGGCGCCTCACGACCCAGGGCTTCCCTCTCGGCGGCTCCAACCCCGAGCCGGGACAGACGACGACCAATGACTTCCTTGTCACGACCGCACTTGTCGTTGCTGGCACGTTCATCTTCTTCTATGGCTTTGCAGGCGGCATCACGCTCATCCTCCAGCGCATGAAGAAGCACTACTGGTCAGGCCTCCACATGTTCACGACCCGCCAGATCGCCTCCCGCATCAATACGGCAGCTGCATCCATGGGACTTATCGCTCTCATCCTCTTCTTCGCGATGACGGCAATGACATCAGGCATGAGCATCTGCGCGACGCTCAACAAGTCCTATGAGGCAGGCGTCCCCTTCGATGCATCGATCGGCGTCGTCGGAAGCTCCCTTGAGGAGAAGACGCTCGACTGGAAAGCTTATGCAAAGCAGGCTGGAGTCGACCTCGATGCTGTCGGCGATACCGTCTCCTTCCGCGTCGGATACATGACAAACGGCGAGGGAAACCTCACTATCGATTCTCTGAATGAGATGTCTGCCTTCACCGGCAAGAGCATCCCGCAGGGATACGAGAAGGCCGTTGCCTGGGAAGCCATCTCCCTTTCCGACTACAATGCACTGCGCACCTTCAAGGGACTCGACCCGGTCTCGCTCGATGAGGACCAGTACCTCTATCTCTGCAACATGGATACGCTCGAGAGCTTCGTGAACACGGCACTCGAGCAGGGCTTCACGATCACCGCAGCAGGACAAACGCTCACCCCTGCCCGCAGCTCCGTGATCGACGATGACTCCTGCATCCTCCAGAACGATGCCATCGGCAAGACCCCCGGCATCTACGTCGTCGCAGACGACATCGCTGAAGAGCTCCCGAACTACCGCTGGGCACTCGACATCAACTACCGCGTCTCCACCGAAAACGGCGACCTGGCCGTGAAGGACCTCGCTGATACGATTGCTGCCTCGAACGACGAGCTCTACGTCGGCTCAGAGACCAAGACCAATGCAGCCCTTGAAGGCACCACGACAACGGGCCTCATCTCCTACATGGCAATCTACATCGGCTTTGTCCTTGTCATTGCCTGTGCTGCCATCCTTGCAATCCAGCAGCTCTCGAACGCCTCCGACTCTGCCATGGGCTACCGCACGCTCTCTGAGCTCGGCTGCCCGGAGAAGACGATCTTCTCCTCCCTCAGGACCCAGGTCATCTTTGCCTTCGCGCTGCCTCTCATTGTCGGTATCGCCCACAGCATCTGTGCCACTGCCGCTGTGAACAAGCTCCTCCTCATGTTCGGTCAGTCAAGCATCATCGAGAATGTCGGCCTCGGCATCGCAATCTTCGCGCTCGTCTATGGCGGATACCTGGCACTGACCTACCGCATGGCACACGGCGTCGTGAAGGGCGCCATCAGAAGCGCACGCCACGCCCTGTAGGAACGCTCCAGAACCATACAGATGCCTGGATACAGTACACGCTGCATCCAGGCATTTTCTTCTGCTGCCTTCACCCCATGTATTCGCAGAACCCAGAAGGCTTCATTGCGGCTAGCTATCCCAGCTGATACACTGGTTGGACTCCAATCTCAGCGCAGCCACGTTTGCAGGCGTGGACGGCGCAGATATGAATGAAGCCCGGTAGCCTACGGGCTTCATTCATATCTGCTCACAGAACAAGCTTCCCCCGTTCTCCTGAAGGCTTGTTTCGGGTTTCCTGCGACCACATCGAAAGATTCCTTGCAGCAATGCCAACACCGTTGCTGTTAGATGGCGCAAGCGGGTACAATACAGGTGCACCAGCAATGCCCGATTGGGTTGATGGTCGCGGGCGGCGCAGGTGTTACGACTTATGGAGCCCGGTCGCCTTCCGGGCTCTATTCATCTCCGTACGTCATCCTTATGATGCTTTATGTTCCCTTCTGATCCTCTCCACCTCCTCCACGATCTCGAGGACGGTCTTGAGGATCCCCGCAGAGAGCGCGAGGGCTTGCAGGATTTCAAGGACTAGGTCCATAGGCTTTGCTCCAATCTCTTGAAGCGCCACCCGCATCCGGACACTGCTGATGCATTTTGCAAGCTACCACGGAAGGCCATCTAGCAGCAGATCAGAGCCTTGCATCGATAAGCGAAGAACTTGCAGCAATCAGACAAGCCACGCAATAAGCGCTGATACGGCATCTGACAGGAATTGCTCTACTTCTGGGAACATCACCGGAATTTCCGTTCGCCTTCGGCAAGCGGCATGTCCTTCATTGTCCTTCCTTGGTAAAAAGCGCGACACTTTGCCTGCATTCTGTCTTCTTGCTCCCTATAGTGGTAGGGACCGTATTCCCTCCCCTCGAAAGGAGACTCATGGCACACCATGAAAGGGAGATCATCGGCGTAGACGACCGCGTGTCCGTCAGCCGTGCAATCCCCCTCGGCATCCAGCACATGATGAGCATGTTCGGCTCCACGGTGCTCGTTCCGGTGCTCACCGGCCTGGATCCGAACCTCGCAATCATGTGCTCCGGCATCGGCACGATCTGCTACCTGCTCGTGACCCGCAACAAGATTCCGAGCTACCTCGGCAGCTCCTTTGCCTTCATCAGCCCGATCGTGATCATCGGTGCAAGCAAGGGCCTCGATGCAGCGCTTTCCGGCGTAGTCGTTGCAGGCTGCGTCTTCCTGCTCGTCGCAGGCATCATCAAGCTTGTCGGCACCGGCTGGCTTGACCGTCTGCTCCCTCCTGTCCTCGTTGCCTCTGTCATGGTCGTCATCGGCGTCGGCCTCTCTGCGACAGCAGCGAAGATGGCATTCCAGACGACTGCCGCCGACGGCTCTACAATCTTCTATCAGGAAGGTGCCATCGTCGCCGCCATCACGCTCTTCGCAGCCGTCATCTTCTCGAGCATGGGCGGCCTCATCGGCACGATTCCCGTCCTTCTCGCTATCATCGTCGGCTATGTCATTGCCCTCATGCTCGGCATGGTCGATTTCCAGCCTGTCCTGGAAGCTGCCTGGGTGGGCCTTCCGACCTTGCATCATCCCGTCTGGGACTGGGGCGCTGTCGCCCTCATCGGCCCTGTTGCCCTCGTCGTCGTAATCGAGCACATCGGTCACCTTCTTGCTGTCGGCGAGATTGTCGGCAAGGACTACCGTCCGATGCTTCCGCGCTCCCTTGCCGGTGACGGCATCTCGACCGTGATCTCCGGCTTCCTCGGCGGTCCTCCGACCACGACCTATGCCGAGAACATCGGCGTCATGTCCGTGACCCGCGTCTACTCGACCCAGGTCTTCTGGTATGCGGCAGGCTTTGCTCTCATCATCGGCGGCCTCTGCCCGAAGCTTGCCGCCGTCATCCGCTCCATCCCCTCGCCTGTCATGGGCGGCGTGAGCCTTCTGCTCTTCGGCCTCATCGCCTCGAACGGCCTTCGTATGTACGTTACGAACAAGGTCGACTTCGGCCTCAACCGCAACCTCATGATCGCCTCGGTCGTCGTGATCCTGGGTGTCGGCATGGAGACTTCCGGCATCTCCATCCCTATCGGCGACTATGCCCTGCCGGGCATGGCAACATCGACCCTTGTCGGCATCATCATGAACCTGATTCTTCCGATGCCCGAAAAGGAGAAGGAGGAAGAGAAGGAGAACGCCGCAAAGGCGTAAGAGTCTCCCTCCCACGAGAACGATCAGGCCCGTATGTCCCAAAGCATGCGGGCCTCTTTTCATAAGGAGGCGCAATCTCTGATGGATATCCGCATGCTTCAGATCGGAGACATCCATCTCTCTTCATCTCTCAACTAAACGCATGCCCTCATCCCGTCGCACCGCCCTGATAAGGCATACTTGAAGGGATGATGCGACAAACAGGAGACATGATGAAAAGCTACGAGATGATGTGGCAGCGCCTGCCGCTCCATACCTGTGCCAATGCCCGCGAGCTGGGCGGCTATCCCACAGCCGACGGAAGCCAGACTGCCTGGCACCGCTTTGTGAGATCGGACCGCCTGTCTTTCCTCGACGACGATGAGAGGGAGTTCCTCTACGGCTACGGCGTCCGTACCGTCATCGACCTGCGCGGCAGCCAGGAGATAGCAGAGCATCCCGATATTCCCATCTCAGACGATGTGGCCTACCGCCACATCACGCTCCTCGACCTCAATATCGCCGACTCCAGGCTCGACGAGCTCATGAAATCGGACCGTGAGCCCCAGGCACTCGATTTCTATGGCACGATCCTCGAGAATACGGAGGGATTCCGGAAGGTCGTCCATGCCATCCTCGAGACGCCGAAAGATGCCTGCGTCCTCTTCCACTGCACGGAAGGCAAGGACCGGACCGGCATCCTGGCAATGCTTCTGCTCTCGCTTGCCGGCGTCGATCGCAACGACTGCATCGCGAACTACGAGATAACGCGCGAGAACATCCTGCGCAAGCCCTACTATGCCCATGACTTTGCGCAGGCAGGATCCCGCCAGAAGCTCATGGGGTCGGACCCCGATACGATAGCCGTGACCTACGATTTCGTGATGCAGCGCTATGGCTCGGCAGAAGGCTACTTCCACGCCTGCGGCGTCTCGGATGCCGCTATCGCTGCACTCAGAAAGCGTCTCGTCGTCTCTGCCTGAAGCGGGACTGGCCAGAAAGCCCATCCTTCGATACCGAAAGAGCCCCGCTTGCCCTCTTCATGCATATGCGCAGAGACAGAAGGCAAGGACCCACGGCCCATTGGGCACGCCGGCAAGGCGCGCTTTCCATCCGCCGGGACATCCTGGCCAGCCGGAAGAGAATGCCTGAAGCAGCGCTTCCTCATCAGGGGGGCATCTGCGACAGACACCCTCCGCAGTGCCTGCAGCCTGAACAGCAGAAACAACGTCATCGCTGCATCTTCGGGCATACGACCCAGGTCTCTGCCTTGCCCACTGTAAGTTACCGGCCACGATTCGGCACTTTCGCCGATATGTGCCTGAAAAACAGCATCAAGTAGGCTGGCATGAGGAAGAATCCCACTATATGTTTCCGGAGAAGGGAATGGCCCATGCTGCTGCCCAAGACCTACCTCGTCCGCATGAAGGAACAGGAACGCTACCGCTGGTGGAAACCGATTGTGGCTTTCCTTCTGGCTTGCCTCCTCTTTGTCCTCTTCACGGGCATCGCGTTCTTTGCCATCGGCTTCTCGGGAGCTCCCTCCCCCATCGGAGCCCTTCTCGAACAGTCGGAGACCCTCACGGCAGACGAGCTCATGCAGCAAGGCCTGGAGTCCCTTGCGGAGAGCGGACTTGGCATCTCCCTTCTTCTCGGCTCTGTCATCCTTCTCCTCCCTGCCATCTGGATTGCCATGAATGCCACGCGGCTCGGCGGCCTCAAGACGCTGAGCTCTGTCGAAGGACATCTGCGCTGGAAGAGAATCGGACGCCTCATCGTTCCTGCCTTCCTCATCTTTGCGGTGGGCAACTTGGCAGAGCTTGCAATAGCTTCGATCCTCTCGGGCGAGATGCCCGCCTTCTCGCTTCCGAGCCTTTCCTATATCCTCGCTATCCTCATCCTCGTGCCCTTCCAGTCTGCAGCAGAGGAATATGCCTACCGCGGCTTTCTCATGCAGTCCTTCGGCAGCTGGATCCCTGTGACGGCCATACCGCTCCTCCTCCAGGCACTCATCTTCATGGGGTCGCACACCTATAACGTATGGGGACTCATCTCCATCCTGGCCTTCGGCCTCATCGCAGGCATCCTGGCACTCAAGACAGGCGGCCTGGAGACTTCGATCGTCTTCCATGCCATGAACAATATCTGTGCCTTCCTCGTCTCGGCAGCTGTCGGCGCCAATGCGATGGCAGCAGAGGCCACTATCCTCGATATGGCCCTCTCGATAGCGCTCGACCTCATTGTCTTCTTCATAATCCTCCATATCGCAAAGAAGGAAGGCTGGCTGCTCGGGAAAGACGCCCTGGACAAGACCGCTGCTGCCGAGCTTGCACCGAAGCATATGAAGGACAGGTAGCTCCTCTTCGAGAGACACGCAGGCAGACAGAAGGAGGCCTCCCGTATCAGGCGCGGAAGGCCTCCTTGCGCATGGGACGTCTTGTGCCATCTGGCAGGCGCCTCCTCGCCGTCGCTTTCAGCAGCCGTGACGATGACTCCATCAGGCTCGATTGCCAGTCCGTCCTTTGACAGATCTACAGCCGTCTTCCCTGAACTCTCGACGCAGATGCCTCGGTCGGACAGCCTGTCTGCACCCTGGTCTGGCAGTCCCCGGGCACCTTGGGCCATGCCGGCAGGAAACCATCCTGCTGCCGCCAGTCTCTGCCTGCATGCTGCATCTTCTGGAACTCGCGAGCACGGTGCGGCAATCCTGCTGCCCGCGACATGCAGCGGGGCTTCCCGAAAGATGCACTGCCCGACTCAGGCAGCTGCCTTCTCCGAGGCCGTGCCAGGCTTCTCCTTTTCCGGACGGTAGAGAACCATGGCAGCAACGAAGGCAACTGCCACGCCGATTGCGACCCCGATCAGCATGTTCACGACGTTTCCTTCCTTGCCGACAAAGACCGCGATGCCCCAGAGATTGGTTCCGCCGAGCGAATAGCGGAAGACCTGGGCGATGCCTACCCAGAGGCCGCCTGCCAGGTTTCCGATCATCGCCGCCGCAAGCGGCGTCTTGAACTTGAGGTTGATGCCGTAAAGGGCCGGCTCGGTGACGCCGCCCACCAGTGCCGTGAAGGCACAGGTCGAGGCTTCTGCCTTGAGGTCTTCATCGCCTTTCGTCTTGATAGTAACCGCAAGCGCCGCCACGCCCTGTGTCATGTTCGAGACAAGCTGTGCGGCACCGACAAAGGAATCGTAGCCAAGCGTCGCAAAGGACTGGGTCAGAAACGGCAGGAGCGTCGTATGCATGCCGGTCATCACCAGAATCGGATAGAGGCAGCAGACGATAGCGACGCCGACAAAGCCGATCGTGTCATGACCCACATGATGCCGATGCCGAGCTTGACGCCGAACTTCCTGGATCCGGTCACGCCGATAGCGATTGCCAGGAAGTAGAGTCCGGCATCGGCCGCAAAGGCAAGGGTCACATAGGTCGGATTGTCGCTCGTGATGAGGCCGAGCTGGACCAGAAGGACAAGCACGACACGGAGCATGCCGGTACCGACCAGCATGGGAAGGATCGGCGTGATGCAGCCTGAGATCGCATCGATGATGGCACTGGCCACAGAGCCCACCGTACGCTTGCGGGGCTTTGCAGCATCTCCTGCCGCAGGCGCCATATCGCCCGATATCTCTCCTCTGGCAAGGATGGCAGAGTAGGCCTCCTCCACATCGGGGCCGACGATGATCTGGTACTGGTCCCCTGCCCACTGGGAGCCGATCGCGCCTTTCAGGGCGTCGATGCCGTCCTTGTCCACCAGGCCATGGTCCTTCACGGTGAAGCGCAGACGCGTCACGCAGTGCGAAAACCAAGTGATGTTGTCCCTGCCTCCCAGAAGCGGCATCACCTGCTCTGCAAGCTCCTCGAATTTCTGGCTCTTTCCCATCGCCGTCCCCTTTCAAGAAATATGCCTCCCTGCTCCGGACGGCATCCGGAGAATCAGAGAGGCAAAGCCCGCTTGCGCGGTAACAAGCCTTCAGGTATCGGTTGTGTGGCATTACTTTGATGCCGGGCTGTTTGGCGTCTCCCCTCTCGCACAGAGCCTGTTCACATGAAGAATCAGATACATCCTCTCCTCGTCCGGAAGCCTTCGTCCGCGCACGCACCTGAGATAGGCGCAGATATGCTCGACACAGCGGTAGGTGTCGGGATAGGAGTCCACGAGCACCTGATAGAGCTGCTGGTTCTTCGTATCGAGAAAAGCCCCCTCTGCGCTTCTCCTGATCAGGTGCTGCATATGGGAAGAGAAGCGGGTGAAGTCGAAGCCTGTCCGGTCGATCTCTGCCCCCACATCCTGTCCGACGATCGCGGCGATGTGGGATATCACCTCGCGGCTGATGGGCGCGTCATCCTGGACGCTTCCCTCTTCGGCATCCACCAGGTGGAGAGCGACCAGCGCTTCCTCTTCTGCAGGCAGCCATTCATGCATGCGCTCCAGGACCAGAGCCAGAGCCCTATGTCCTGCCGCAACCTCGTCCGCATAGAGGTCGCGCACATCCTGCTTGACCGGAACCTCGAAGACGAGACGTCTGTGCTGACGCTGGATAGCGAAGGCAAGATGGTCTGCCAGCGTGAAGGCGACCTGCGGATTCAGGGCCTTGCCGGTTGCGGCCATAAAGCCCTGCACCACCTCATCGGCAATGAGCACCAGAACTGACGGGATATCCTCGATAGCGGAGATCAGCTTCGGGTCCACCCCATAGAAGGTGCTCTATGCGCGAAAGCTCCACCTCATAGGGCGGCTTCCTGAAGCCGATGCCGCGGCCGAAGGCCACGAGCTCATTGCCTTGGGAATCGAGACAGAGCGCGACATTGCTGTTGATGTTGCATACAGCCTGCATAGGAGACGAGCATCCACTCTCATGCAATGCCAGGGCATACGGTCCTGGCATCTTCCGGTGCAGGAACAAATCTCCAAGATAAGTCCAGAGTAACTAATCCTGCGTGAGAGCCAGTATAGGACACCGGAGGCAGGAGAGCCCTGCCCTGAAAACCAATGGTTGCCGATTGGCCATCCAAAGCTCGAATCCAGACGCCATAGGAACCCTTTCTGTGCCTATCTGGACCTGGCTGGATGGGCACAGGCAGCCTCGCTGCCTGAAACGGGAGAAGCTGGAGCGCTGATGCGATGCGGCACTGGAAGAGTCTTCTGGTTTTCAAGAAGGCGTGCTTCCCAGGCAGGCATGTCCTGCTTCCCGATGAGGATGGCGGAATCAGGCAGCCCAGCGGCAGCGCCGGCATTCCTGCCCTGCCAGATTCCAGTCTCCTGATACGATCCTTTCATCAGAGATGCCAGACCATGGAAGAAGGCTGCCGGTTGTTCCAGCAGCCTCCTAATTTATTTGTGCTCGTCTATCTGCTTAAAGCTCGCAGACGTTTTTCGGCTTTCCATCAAGCCAGGCATAGACATTGCCGAACTCAATGGCAGCACGGCGCTGCATGGCCTCCTCGGTGAGGAAGCCCACATGCGGCGTCAGCACGACATTCTTTGCATGAATGAGCTTGTAGTCCTCGGGCAGAGGCGGCTCCATATCGAAGACATCGACACCGGCGCCAGCAAGATGGCCCGAGTTCAGGGCATCTGCCAGAGCATCGTTGTCGACGATGGCACCACGGGCGCAGTTGATGAAGACAGAGCCTTCAGGCATCTCGGCGAACTTCTCTGCTGTGAACATCTTCCTCGTCGAAGCGTTGTTCGGAAGGTGCAGGCTCACGATATCGCTTGCTGCGAGCAGCTCATCGAGGTCATCCACATACTCGATGCCTGCTGCCGTTGCCTCAGGATTCTCGTGGCGGGCGTAGCCCAGGACATGGGCGCCAAAGGCATCGAAGAGACGTCCCGCCTGTGTGCCGATGTGTCCCGTGCCGACGATGCCGACGGTGCGACCGCAGATCTCTCTGCCCGCAAGACCCTGAGAGGTCCTGCCAGAACGTGCTGCAGCATCCCCTTCCGCGACCTTGCGGAGCACATCGATCGTGAGGCCAATCGTCAGCTCGGCGACGCTCACATCGGAGTAGCCTGCGCAGTTGCAGACCGCAACGCCCTTTTCCCTGCAGGCATCGAGCGCCACATGGTCGATACCCGTGAACGCGACAGCAATCATCTTGAGCGCTGCATCTGACTCGACAGCAGAGGCAGGATAGGGATTGTTCGCAATCATCACTATATCGGCGCCTTCGCTCCTCTTGGCAAGCTCGGAAGCATCGGCTGTCTTTGTATCGAAGTACACGAACTCGTAACCACGTTCGCGGATAGGAGCTGCAAGCTCTTCGATGGTTTCTGCAGGCACTCCCAAAGGTTCCAGCAATGCAATGCGCATAGCATACCTCCCATATCATCAGATTTCCTGGGTCCATTATAGCCAGGCACTGCAGCCTGCTCGGAAGCCTGGTGAAGAAGAAAGACAGCCCTCCGACTTCCAGTGACATCGGGGGCCGGATTGTCTGGCTATCAATTGTCCGAAGTGGCGCTCCCATCCTGCGGAAGCAGATTGGAGCAGCAGTACTGGCTGTTCTGGGAGTAGAGGTACGGCAGGAGCTCGTCGAGCGGTTCTGATTCAGCTGCGCCATCGCTCACGCTGCTGACGTCCATAAGGACAAGCTGCTCGTTCTTCGGAGGACGACGCTCCCTGTCATGCGGCTTCATGTCATGCATGCCAACCGGAAGCAGGTTCGTGAGGCTCAGCGCAAGCCAGAGCAGGACCGACACGGCGATAGCGCAGAGAACTGTGACAAAGATCAGCTTGCCCATCTTCGGAGCGGCATAGTCCTGATTGCTCAAGCCAGCCTCTCTTCTGCTACTTCGGGGAATGCTCAGCCTCCGGCATGCAGAAAGCACTCGGTACCTCTTATCAGCTCATTGGCAGATTTCTGTAAGATTCTTTAGGCAAAAAGTCTAGCAGATTGCTCCTTGTTCGCCAGACTTTTCGGTCAAGCTCCGCGGATTCATTCAAATACTGAATGATATGAACGGATTGTATTGACAATCTGGATGCACGAGCAGAAACGTCTGCTTAACGTTTCTTCCGCTTCTTTGAGGCCTGGGATTCAGCTTCGAAGCGGACCTTCTTCACGTAGAAGTAGAGAAGTGCCGTGACAGCAAGAAGGACGAAGCTGATGAAGATCGTGTCTGCCTGGATGCTGGCGACAGTACCGACTCCTGCCAGGACAAGCGTGAAGAGACAGAGCTTGCTGTAGGTCACGGCGAGGCTCTTGTCCTGGGAGATCCTGATGCCGAAGATGCCCGTGATAACGCAGCCGATGCCGCAGACAACCTCTACCACTGACGCTGTCGTGATCATCGCGACCATATCGTCGAAGGAGAGCGTCGAGCTCGATTGGGCCAAGGCATCTGCAAGCGCCGTCTGCACCTCTGCATTCTGGAGCCCCATCAGCGCCATGATTGCCATGATCAGCGTGAAGGAGGCAGCTGCAATCTCAGCGATAGAGATGAAGAGCACCGCATTCTGGCTCTTGCTCGGCTCGACGATCTTTGCACGCTTCTTCTTGCTCACAGTCTCCTCCTTGCACACAGCTTCATGGCAGCTGGAACAAAAGGATAGCGCAAGAGAGATGGAGAGAGCTTTAAGATGCGCTATTCGGTACAGCCAGGCCGTCTTTCGTCCCGACAATGCTGAAAGGCACAGCGTCAGTCAGGCATCTGCCTGTTCCTGCATTCTGTTCGGGATTCTTCAGATCTTAATTGCTTGCGCGCCTCGCGCTTGGCAAGAAAGCGGTGCAGCCCTTCAGGGTCATCCGCAAATGGCTAGGGATGCGGAGCTGACACATATCTATCCAGCCGCTCCGATTCTTCCGATGCATTCAAGAACATCTCGACTAACTCTGGTGTCTTCAGCACAATCTGCGTATCCATGCCTGCAGAAACGACATGCCCCCTCTTCTGATCCTCTGCAAAAGCTCTTCGCAGCCAGCAATATCGTTAGACAAAATCATAGAGAAGAATCAGCTCGGTGAAGCGCCACTTAATGCAGCCAGGCCGTCTTTCGTCCCGACGATGCTGAAAGGCAATTCCACAAGAAAACAGGCCAGAGCAACAAATGCTCTGGCCTGTATCTTTCATGGTGGCGGGGAAGGGAATCGAACCCCTGACACGGGGATTTTCAGTCCCCTGCTCTACCAACTGAGCTACCCAGCCGAAATGCGCTCTCTTGCGCGCTTGTTTATAGTAACAGACTGCTTCCCCAAGTCAAAGAACTTTTTTTATTTTCTTTGCTCTGAGGAGAAATCGCCTGCTTACTTGTCATCATCCGATATGTGACGAGGAGCCACGGTACGGGAGCGGCGAAGCGGCATGCCCTTGAAGATGGCACTGAGACCCGACGTCTCCTCCTTGGCAGGAGCCTCCTGCTTCTCTTCGGCCTTGGCCGGTGCTGCTGGCTTGGGTTCTGCCTTTGCCTGGGAAGGCTCAGGGACGCTTGCCTTGGGCTCTGGTGCAGCAGGTGCCGGCTTCGGTGCTTCAGGTGCTGCAGGCTCGGGTGTCTCTGCCTTCTTTTCGGGAGCAGGAACCGATGCAGGCTTAGCCTTAGGCGCGGATGCAGGAACCTCCGCTGCCTTCCGGGGCTTCAGAGCCTCAGATGTCTTGGCAGCAGAAGCCGCCTCTCCCTTCGAGGAGAACGGCATGACCTGGGAAGGCTTTGCGCCCTTTGCCGCCTTCGTCCCTGCGTTGTAGCCATAGAGGTCGATGGCATGCTCTGCTGCAGAGAAGACGCCTGCAAGCCGAAGCGAAGCCTCGGCAAGAGAACCGGACTTGGAGATTGCGATATGGCGGTCAGAGAGCTCCTTCTCCGCTGCTGCAAGCTTCTCTGAGAGCTCCTGTGCATGCGCTTCGGCACGTGCCTTCTCATGCCGGGCCTGGACAAGCTCAGCCCTCATGCGGGCAAGCTCTCCCTCGCCGGTCGCCGTCTTCAGGAGCGTCTCCTGAATCTGGCGCTGGAGCGACTCGAGGTGGGCAAGGCGTCCTGCGATCTCTTCCTGCGTGAGCTCCGGCTCGGTCTTCCTCGTCTGTGCCTGCGCAAGTGCAGCTGTCAGATGCTGGCAGCGCTCCTCGGCTCCTGCGAGCTCCTCCTTGAGGGCAGCCTGGCGCTTCTGCTCTGCTGCAAGCTGCTGCCGCAGCGCTTCGTATTCCTGGGACTTCTGCGCTTCGGTGCGCTCGCGGACATTCTGCGCTTCAGCGCAGGCACGCTTTGCCTTCTCGAGCTCTGCTTTCGCCTCTCTGAGCGATTCCTCGAGAAGCGCCTTCTGGGCCTTCGTCTCAGCGAGCCGGGCCTCTGCTGCCGTCTTGTCGCTCCGGGAGCGCTCAGCCTCCTCAGATGCGCTATGCGCCTCCTCGCGGAGGCTCTCCATCTCGTCCTGGAGCCGCGAATTCTCGTTCAAGGCATCACGGAGAAGATCGACGACTCTCGTCGCTTCAAGTCCGCGTCCACCCTCAGACGGAGCAGCGATACGCGCCTCCTCGTCCTTGCGATGCTTCTTCTTTGCCTTCTTGCGGCTCTCAGAATCGAGCGCGCTCTCTTCCTGCTTCATGGAACAACCTTTCACGTGAGCCTGCTGTACAGCAGCAGAAGCGTGTCATCCATCGACAGATCCAATCCATCCTGTTTTAGGGTACCCCACACAGATAAGGCCGTTTCCCATATTTCGGCCGGCTCCTGTATGTAACGCCTGACTGCTGCTACAAGACGGTAGAATCCCGTCTTGTAGCAGCGCAGCAGAAAGGATTGAGTTGCAGATCCTCGTCTTCGATATCGGCGGCACCGCCATCAAATGGTCTCTCAGGGATGAAGCTGGCAAGGCCCTCAAGCAGGACGTCTTCCCTACCCCCAAGGACTCGGCAGACGCCCTTCTCTCCTCCCTCATGGAAATCGTGAAGCTCCATGGATTGCAGGCTTCCGGCATCGCTATAAGCGCTCCAGGCGTCATAGAGCATCACCGCTTCATGCGCACGGGAGGCGCTCTCACCTATGCCTATGGGCTTCCGCTTGCAGATCGCCTCGAGAAGCTCTCGGGACTGCCTGTCACGATCGGCAACGACGGCAAGTGTGCAGCGCTCGCAGAGCTTTCCTCAGGCGCTCTTAAGGGCACGCAGAACTCCTGTGCGCTGATCCTGGGCACCGGCCTTGGAGGCGGCCTCGTCGTCGACGGAAAGGTCCTGGCTGGCCCTCATGGCTCTGCAGGCGAGCTCAGCCTGCTCTCGTTCGGCTTCGGGCCTGATGGCACGATCGGCTCCTGCGCCGGCATGGACGCAAGCACCTCTGGCCTCATCCGCGCCATGAAATCGGCATGCGGAAAGACAGCCGAGGAGCTGCCTGATGGCAAGGCATGCTTCAGGCTCCTCGAGAGCGGAGATCCGGCAGCCAGCCAGGCCTTCAAGTCCTGGTGCATGGCAGTCGCTACAGTCATCTTCGACCTTGCTGCCATGCTCGATATCGAGCGCTGCGCGATAGGCGGCGGCATCTCTGCAAATCCGCACGTGCTCGGAGGCATCAAGACAGCGCTTGCAAAGGTCTCGGAGAAGCTCCCGCACATCTTCGGCCAGACCATTACATTGCCCGAAGTCGTATCCTGCCGCTACGGAGCAGAGGCAAACCAGCTGGGTGCCCTGGCTCTCTTCCTCGAGAGCAGGAAGGACAGGTAAGGCAAAGGGGAGCTGGCATGCCAGCTCCCCTTCTTCTCATCTTGCTCTGTGCTGCTACTCGCTGAGCGCAGGCGTGATGGCAGAGATGACCTCTTGAGGCGTCTTTGCCGAGACGATGGCAGACATCGTCTTCTCATCGTCCAGAAGCTCCATCACATCGACCAGGGTCGGCACCTGCTTGGCCGGATCGACGACCGCAAGCATCACGAGGACCTGCACCGGCAGCGGCTTTTCCGGCGATCCCATGAGTGCAAACTCGACCGGGTGCGCAAGCACGGCGACAGCAATTGCATCGGAGAGCGTGTAGTCGTTCGAGCAGTGCGGCACCGCGGCATTGACCGGCTTGGCCTCGAGGCCCGTCGGATAGATCTTCTCGCGCGCGACGACTGCATCGGGATAGCTGCTCTTGACCTTGTGCAGCTCTACGAGCTTTCCCGCAAGCGCACGCAGCGCTTCTTCGGCAGTATCTGCTTCAAGACCGAGAAGCACGAGACGCTCATCCAGAACCATGTACGACCTCCGACAGGACCTTCCTCCACATAAGCTTTCCTATTCTACACCATTTCCCCACTTTTCCGCCATCAATATTTCAAATGGATGGGATGAGGAGCAGATGCAGGCTTTGGAAGGCCCTGGAAGCTCCTAGACCAGAAGGTCTGCAGCCTCGAGCTTCGGCACATGATGCGAGCCATCCGCCTCATGCCAGTAGGCTATTCCGTGCTCTGTCGTCGCTGGCTCGAGCACGACCTCCTCTGCAGGCGTGCCAAGCGCCAGCACAAGGGAGATGGCAAGGCCTGTGTCCTCGAGACCGAAGTCGGAGATGAGGCCCTTGTCGAAGTTCTTGAGGATGCAGCCGCCAAGGCCTTCTGCTGCCGCAGCGAGCATGATCGTCTGTGCCGCGATGCCTGCGTCGTAGCACCTGATCGGATTGTTCACGGCTGCAGCAGGAACCATGATGAAGATGTAGCCACCGGGTCGCTCCCCCTCTGCAGGTCCTGCCCAGTCCCTGAGGAGCGCTGCCCACTTGAGATGTGCAAAGGCCTTCGCGCAGGCATCAGCGCCGCTCACAAGATGTAAACGCAGCATCTGCGTGTTGTTGCCGGTCGGAGCAAAGCGCACGACGTCGATGAGAGCTCGAAGCGTCTCCTCCGACACCGGCTTCGACTCGTCGAAGCGTCTCTTCGTCCTCGAGGAGCGCACGAGGGCAGCAAAATCCTTCTCTTCCATGCCTGTCTCTCTTAAAGGTCTGCCTTGCCGATCTGGGCAACGGCTTCCTTGATCTTCTCCGGCGGCAGCACGAGCGCGAAGCGCACGTAGCCCTCACCCGCAGGTCCGAAGCTTGCACCCGGTGTCACGATGACGCCTGTCTTCTCCATGAGCTCGAGCGTGAAGGCAAGAGAGTCTGTCCTGCCGTGCGGCAGGCGTGCCCAGACGAAGAGCGTGCCATGGCAGTTCGGACGCTCCCAGCCGATGGCCTCGAGGCCGTCGCAGAGGGCATCTCTTCTCTCCTTGTAGGCAAGGCGCTGGCGCTCGACGCCGTCAAGCGGGCCCTTGAGACAGGCAATCGCGACATTCTGCTCGGCGAAGAACATGCCGAAGTCGACCTGGCTCCTGAGCTTGTAGGTGGCCTGGACGATGTCCTTCCTGCCGACGAGGAAGGAGAGCCTGACACCGGTGACATCGAAGGACTTCGAGAGCGACAGGAACTCGACACCCACATCCATAGCGCCGGGATAGTTGAAGAAGGAGCTCGAGACGCCTTCGAACACGACGTCGGCGTAGGCATTGTCGTGCACGATCACGATATCGTGCTTCTTTGCGAAGGCGATGATCTCCTCGTAGACCTCAGGCGTGCCGACCGACCCCACCGGGTTAGCCGGAAGCGAGACGATCATGTACTTGGCCTTGTCCGCCACATCGTCGGGAATGTCTGCCACATGCGGGAGGAACCCATGCTCTGCTGTCAGCTGGTAGTAGTAAGGGGTTGCTCCTGCAAGCTGCGTGCCGGAACGGAAGACCGGATAGCAGGGATCGGGGATGAGGGCGATGTCGCCCGGATCTGCCAGGGCTGCACAGACATACTGCATGCCTTCCTGCGTGCCGCGGCAGCTCATGACCTGATCGGGCTCGAGGCCATCCACATCGAAGCGGCGCTTGTAGTAGTCGCAGACCGCCTGCTTGAGCTCTTCCTTGTCATGCAGGGCATACTTCCAGTTCGCATCATCTGCGCAGGAGTCGACAAGTGCCTTCTTGATGTAGTCAGGCGTCGGGAAATCGGGCGTGCCGACCGACAGGTCCCAGACAGGACGTCCCGCAGCTTCAAGCTCGCGGCGCTTCTGGTTCAGACTGGCAAAGACCTCGTCTCCGAAAAGATCGAGACGCTTCGAAAACTGCATCGGCTCTCACGCTCCCCAGCGGCCAGGCGCCGCTTCCTGCATATCTATAGGCAAGATTCCATTCTATTATTCGACGAGCTGCCTGCCTCCTGAAATGCCGCCTACGCAACACGATGTTTGCCTGATGGGACACATGCCAGAGCGCATGTCAGGCGAATCCCTGACATGGGGATTTTCAGTCCCCATGAGTGGAGAAGGGCCTGCCTTACGGCAGGCCCCTGGCTGCTTGTCTGTCTACTTCTCCTGTGGCATCTTCCAGCCGTGCTGGTCGGTATGGAGGAGCCGCTCGGCACGCTCGGAGAGCGGCTCGCCGAGATACTTCTCGTAGACCCGCACGATATCCGGATTCTCATAGGAGTTCCTATACTCCGAGATGCGGTCGAGCCCATAGAGCATCTGGCCGCGTGCCCCTGCCAGCTCCTGTCCGTCGTGGATCGGCTGCCCGCCGCCACCGACGCAGCCTCCCGGGCAGGCCATTACCTCGACGAAGTCATAGGACACGGTGCCTGCAAGGATCGCGTCGCAGAGACGCTTCGCATTGCCAAGACCGCTTGCGACAGCGACACCGAGCTTTCTGCCTGCAAGGTCGAACTCCGCTTCCTTCCAGCCGGTGAGGCCGCGGACGTTCCTGAATGCGTCATTGGCAGGCGTCTCCCCTGTCGCCAGGTGATAGGCCGTACGCAGCGCTGCTTCCATGACGCCACCGGTCGCACCGAAGATGATGCCGGCGCCCGTGCCTTCGCCAAGGGGCTCGTCGAAGGGCTCCTCTTCAAGCGCATGCACATCGATATGGTCGGCGCGGATCATGCGATCTATCTCGCGGACCGTAAGCACGCAGTCGACATCCGGATCTCCGCAGGCATCCTTCATGGTCGGCAGCGCACACTCCGCCTTCTTCGCGACGCAGGGCATGACAGAGACCGAGAAGATATCGTGCGGATCGATGCCCAGGTATTCTGCGTAGTAGCTCTTCACGATCGCGCCGAACATCTGCTGCGGCGACTTCGAGGTCGAGACATCGTCCACAAGCTCAGGATAGTGGGCCTTCACGAAGCGGACCCAGCCCGGACAGCACGACGTGAACATCGGATACTCATGCTCTGTGCCGTCAGAGAGGCGGTGCAGGAGCTCTGTGCCCTCTTCCATGATCGTGAGGTCGGCCGAGAAGTCGGTATTCACGATGTAGTCGAAGCCCATCTTCCTGAGCGCCGAGACAAGGTGCCCGATTGTCGACTCCTCGGGCGAGAGCTTCCAGTGGTCGCCCCAGGCCGTGCGTACCGAGGGCGCGATCTGGACAATCGTGACCTTCTTCGGGTCGGCAAGCGCATCGTAGACGCGTCCCGTATCGTCGCGCTCGCGCAGGGCTCCTGTCGGGCAGTGCGTGATGCACTGGCCGCAGAGCGTGCAGGGAGCCTCCGCGATCGGGCGGCCTGCTTGGACATTCACGGCGGTGTGGGCGCCTCTGTTCGTGAGGTCCCACACATCCGATGCCTGCACCTTGCTGCATATCTGAATGCACCTGAGGCAGTTGATGCACTTGTCGTTGTTGCGGATCAGAGGGAACGTCTTGTCCCACGGCATATGCGGCAGGTGCTTCTCATAGGGCAGCTCGAAGATATCGAGGTCGTTTGCAAGGCTCTGGAGCGAGCAGTTGCCGCTCCTCACGCAGCTCGTGCACTCCGAGTCATGCTGCGAGAGCAAAAACTCGACGTTCGTCTTTCTGGCCTTCCTGACCTTCGGGCTGTTCGTGAAGACCTTCATGCCGTCCAGGACATAGTTGTTGCAGGAAGCGACGAGCTGGTCGGTCCCTTCGATCTCGACGACGCAGACACGGCAGGCACCGATCTCGTTCAGATCCTTGAGATAGCAGAGCGTCGGAATATGGACGCCTGCAGCTTCTGCTGCCTCGAGTATGGTGGCGTGGTCGTCCACCTGGACACGCACCCCATCGACGGTCACGTCTACCATTGCATGATCCTCCCTCCGCGGAATGCGCCATAGCCGAAGTGGTCGCACCTCAGACACCTCGATGCCTCCTGATGCGCCTCTTCAGGCGTGAGGCCGTGCTCGACGATATCGAAGTCGCCGACGCGCTCCGACGCCTCACGTGATGTCATCTCGCAGCGGGCGCACATGTTCTTGCCCTTGAACTGGACCGTCGGTATCTCGACATCTGCCACGATCTGGTGGTCGAAGCCGAGGCAGTGGTCGATGTTTGCTGCTGCGACCTTGCCGGCATTGATGGCACGGATCACCGTGGCAGGGCCGCTCTGGCAGTCGCCGCCCGAGAACACGCCGTCAAAGCCTGGCACGGCACCATCTGTATCGGTCACGATGCGGCCGCGATTGCATTTCATGCCCAGTTCTTCGAAGGGCCTGGACTCTATGGCCTGGCCGATTGCCACAAGCACGCGCTCGCAGGGAATGACCTCCTCGGGAGCCTCTGCAGCACGCGGTGCCGGACGCCCGTTCTTGGGGCCGCCGATGATCTGCTTCTGGACACGGAGTCCCGTGACATGGCCGCCTTCAGCCTCAATCGCAAGCGGGGCATGGAGCTCCAGGAGCTCGCAGCCTTCGGCCCTCGCTCCTGCAATCTCTTCATCCTGTGCCGTCATGTCCGCGACACGGCGCCTGTAGACGATCGTGACCTTCTTTGCATGGCACCTTACGGCTGAGCGGGCGACATCCATTGCCACGTTGCCGCCGCCGATGACACAGATGCGCTCGCCCGTGAAGTCGGGAATCTCCTCGTCGCCGATGGCACGCAGCATCTTGACGGCAGACTCGACGCCTTCTGCATCCTCGCCCGGAAGGCCGAGCTTCCGGTCCGCATGGGCGCCGATTGCCAGATAGACCGCGTCATACTCTTTCCTGATTTCAGGCAGGTTCTCGGTGACAGGCGTATCGAGCTCTACGTTTATGCCGCAGTCAAGGAGCCACTGGATCTCCTCGTCGAGGCGCTTCCTCGGAAGACGATAGTTGGGGATGCCGTAACGGAGCATGCCACCCAGGTGATGCCTTGCCTCGAAGATCGTGGGCTCATGCCCCATGCAGGCAAGATAGTAGGCACAGGAAAGTCCTGCCGGACCGCCACCGATGATAGCAATGCGCTTGCCCGTGGACGGAGCCTTCTTCGGCTTGTAGTCTGCCTCCATGTGCTCTGTCGCGAAGCGCTTGAGGCCGCGGATGTTCATCGGATCGTCCACCATGCCGCGGCGGCAGTGCATCTCGCAGGGATGCTCGCAGACAAGGCCGCAGACGACAGGAAGCGGATTGTCCTTCCTGATGAGCTTCACGGCATCCGTGTAGCGTCCTGCCTCGACGAGCGCGATGTAGCCCGGGATATCGACTCCTGCCGGGCAGCCCGAGACGCAGGGGACAAGCTCCGACTGCTTGAAGCCGCAGGCGTGGTACTTGATATGGTGCTCGAAATCGTCGCGGAAGCCCCGGATCGCTGTCAGCGCCATGCTTCCCGCTTCATATCCGATCGCGCAGTCGCTCGAGAGATAGATCGTACGCGCCGTCTTCTCGATGAGCTCGAGCGTATGCTCATCTGCCTTGCCTTCGAGGACCTGGTCCATGAGCTCCTTCAGGACGCCCAGGCCTACACGGCAGGGCGTACATTTTCCGCAGCTCTGCGTTGCGCACATGCCGACGAAGGCAGCCGTGAATTCGACCGGACATGGAGCAAGCGAGCTCACCGAGAGCCGCTTCTCTACCGCTTCATGCAGTCCATCCATGACTGCCTGGGCCTCGCTGCGCTCGACCACATGCAATCTAGCCATTCAGTTTCCTCTCCTCGTGCTTTCCGCACGGCAGAGGCACGCTCGGCAGCTCCTTCCCCGGAAGACGGCTTTCCGCACCGCCCCCTGTGCCATGAGCCTGCACGCCGGCGCTTCCCCTCGTCGGCCTGCCATGCCTGAAGCTTGAGCATAGCAGCCGGAAGCATAGGAGCCTTACGATTTGCGGTGAATGAAGCATATTGCAGGGCAGATGGCTGTTCTGCAGCAGAACGCATAGGTCCTGCATGGAAAAGGCACCTGCCCGGCTTTCCGGACAGGTGCCTTGATGGTCATGCTTCTATGCTGGTGCGCTAGGCAATCTCGTGCTTGAAGGCCTCGATGACCTTCGTGCCCATGTCGCGCGTGCCGAGCTTCCTGTCTTCAGGCGTCATCTCGTCTGCAAGGTCAGGCGTCCTCCAGCCTTCATCGAGCACGTCCTCGACGGCTGCCTTCACGGCATCCGCTGCGTGGTCCATCTGGAAGCTGTAGCGAAGCATCAGCTCGACCGAGAGCATCTGTGCAATCGGGTTTGCGATGCCCTTGCCCGCGATGTCAGGAGCAGACCCATGGCTCGGCTCGTAGAGTGCCGTGCCGGAGCCCAGAGAGGCGGAGGCAAGCATGCCAAGAGAGCCCGTGAGCATCGACGCCTCGTCGGAGAGGATGTCGCCGAACGTATTCTCGGTCACGAGGACATCGAACTGGGCAGGATTCGCGACGAGCTGCATGGCGCAGTTGTCGACGAGCATGTCTCCGCCCTCGACATCTTTGAACTCGTCCATCATCCTGTGGTTCACTTCGCGCCAGAGACGGGATGTCTCGAGCACGTTGGCCTTGTCGACCGACGTGACCTTGCCACGGCGGCGCTTGGCAGCCTCATAGGCCCAGCGCACGACACGCTCGATCTCGTACTCGGAGTATTCCATCGTATCGACCGCACGCTCGCCTGAAGCGCCGTCGACGCCGGCACCTGCGACATCCTTCTCGCGCCTGTGCTCGCCGAAGTAGAGGCCGCCTGTAAGCTCGCGGACGATCAGGATATCGACACCTTCGAGGAACTCAGGACGAAGGGTGGATGCTCCTGCGAGCGCCTTGTAGATGTGCACCGGACGCAGGTTCAGGAAGAGCCCCAGATTCTTGCGGATGGCAAGAAGGCCCTGTTCAGGGCGGACAGCGCCAGGCGTCGTGTCATTCCACTTCGGGCCGCCGACCGCTGCCAGAAGGACCGCGTCAGACGCCTTGGCGGCGTCGAGCGTCTCGGGCGGAAGGGCGCTCACGGGCTCGCCTGCCGCACGCGTCGCATCGATGGCAGCGCCGCCGATCAGATGGTCTTCGCAGACGAACTCGACATCTTCTGCCTGGCCGATAGCCGCAAGGAGGCGCTTTGCCTCTGCCATGATCTCAGGGCCGATGCCGTCACCCGGCAGGGTGCAGATACGGTAGGTCTTCTTCCCCATCGTCTATGCCTCCTTCTTCTGGGCGAGCAGATTCTTCGTCCTTGCGACAAGGCCGCCCTCGTTGATGATCTCTTGGATGAAGGGCGGGAATGGCTGCGCCTGGAAGGTCTTGCCCGTCGTCTCGTCCGTGATGAGGCCGGTGTCGGCATTGACCTTCACGACATCGCCGTCAGAGATCGCATCGCAGGCCTCGGGGCACTCCATGATCGGAAGGCCGATGTTGATGGCATTGCGGTAGAAGATGCGGGCAAAGGACTTGGCAATGACGACAGAGACGCCAGCGGCTTTGATAGCGACAGGAGCATGCTCGCGCGAGGAGCCGCAGCCGAAGTTCTCGTCTGCGACGATGATGTCGCCCGGCTTCACGCGCTTCACGAACGTCGTGTCGAGGTCCTCGAGGCAGTGCTTTGCAAGCTCTGCCGGGTCGGATGTATTGAGGTAGCGGGCAGGGATGATGACATCAGTGTCGATGTCGCGCCCGTAGCGGAAGACCGTGCCTTCGAATTCCATAGGTGAGCCTCCTTCAGGCTAGTCGAGATCGGACGGCAGCGCGATGTGGCCGGCGACGGCAGAAGCTGCAGCGACGGCGGGGCTTGCAAGGTAGACCTCTGAGGTCGGGTCTCCCATGCGGCCGACGAAGTTCCTGTTCGTCGAGGAGACGCAGCGCTCCCCTGCTGCCAGGATGCCCATGTAGCCGCCGAGGCAGGGTCCGCAGGTCGGGGTCGAGACGACGCAGTGGGCATTGATGAAGATGTCCATGAGGCCTTCATGCACGCACTGGAGCCAGACGGCCTGCGTGGCAGGAATCACGATGCAGCGCACGTTCGAATTGACCGTGCGGCCCTTGAGGACTGCTGCAGCTGCGCGCATGTCTTCGATGCGGCCGTTCGTGCAGGAGCCGATGACCGCCTGGTCGATCGCGATATGGCGGGACTCTGCCACAGGATGCGTGTTGGAGGGCAGATGCGGCCAGGAGACCGTCGGCACGATATCCTTCGCATCGATCCTGATGACCTGCTTGTATGCGGCATCGGGGTCTGCATGGTATTCCTTCCAGGAGCGCTCCGTCCTGCCTTCGAGCCAGGTACGTGCCATATCGTCGACCTCGAAGAGGCCAGCCTTGCCGCCTGCCTCGATGGCCATGTTCGCAATCGTGAGCCTGCCCTCGACCGAGAGGTTCCGGATCGTGGAGCCAGCAAACTCCATCGCGCAGTAGAGCGCGCCGTCGACGCCGATCTGGCCGATGATGTAGAGGATGATGTCCTTGGCAGAGGCACCTTCAGGAAGCTCGCCCTCGATCTCGAAGCGGATGGTCTCAGGCACCTTGAACCAGGCCCTGCCTGTTGCCATGCCGACACCGGCATCCGTAGAGCCGACGCCTGTCGAGAAGGCACCGATGCCGCCGTAGGTGCAGGTATGGGAGTCGGCGCCGATGATGAGGTCTCCCGGGCCGACGATGCCCTTCTCGGGCAGCAGGGCATGCTCGATGCCCATGCAGCCCTGCTCGAAGTAGTGGGTGATCCCCATCTCATGCGCGAAGTCGCGCGTGATCTTCGTCTGCTCGGCGCTCTTGATGTCCTTGTTCGGGCTGTAGTGGTCAGGTACGAGGAAGATCTTGGTCCTATCGAAGATGCCGGCGCCGATCTCGCGCACGGTCTTGATCGCGATCGGTGCCGTGATGTCATTTGCGAGCACGCCGTCGAGGTCGCACTCGATGAGCTGTCCTGGCACGACACGGTCGAGGCCGGCATGCGCGGCCAGGATCTTCTCTGCCATCGTCATTCCCTGTGGCATGGTCTGCCTTCCTTTCTGGCTTATGCCTGCTCCTCAGAGCTGGCCTCTTTCGAGAGAAGCGAATCGACAAACTGGCGGGCACCTCGTGCCGACCTGCCGCCGCGCCTCGTCGCGAAACGTTCTGCTTCAAGGTCGAGCTCCTGCTCGTCGAGCGCAATGCCGCGCTCCTGGGCAAGCTTGTGCACGATATCGAGGTAGGTCTGCTTGTTCGGCTTCGTGAACGAGAGATGGATGCCGAAGCGGTCGGAGAGCGACACGATCTCCTGGAGCGTGTCATTCAGATGCACCTCATCGCCCTCGCGCTCGCTGAACGTCTCCCGTACGAGATGGCGGCGGTTCGATGTTGCATAGATCGCGACATTGGACGACTTCGCCGAGACCGAGCCCTCGAGGATTGCCTTCAAGGCTGCGAAGTTGTCGTCGTCTGCTGCGAACGAGAGGTCATCGATGAAGATGATGAACGTGCAGGGGTTGTGCGTGAGCGTATCGAGGATGCCCGGAATGTCGCGGAGCTGCTCCTTCCGGACCTCGAGGATGCGCACGCCCGCGCCCGCAAGCGCATTGGCGACGGCCTTGACGGTCGAGCTCTTGCCTGTGCCGGCATCTCCGGTGAGGAGGATATTGGCAGCAGGAAGCCTCTTCACGAGCGCGCGGGTGTTGTCGAGGATGACCTTCTTCTCGCGCTCGTAGTCGACAAGATCTTCGAGCCTCTGCGGATCGGGATGCTTGACCGGCACGATCTGACCCTGAGCATCCACGCGGAACACATGGTAGCGGGCATACATGCCGTAGCCATACTTGCCGATGTTCGCGATGCGCTCATGGTAGGTGCCTGCGATATCGACCTTCTGCGTATCGAAGGCAGGAAGACGGTCTGCAGCTCCCGGCAGAAGCTCGAGGAAGTCCTGGGGCTCGAGGTCGGCAAGCTCCTGGAGGACCGAGAGCTCTGCCTCGGCAGCAGCTGCAAGCGAGGCACCAGGCACCCTCCCGGCGCCGATGGTCCGAAGATACACATTCTCGTCGTCGACCGTAGCGTCCAAGATGTAGGACCCGAGGCCTTCCGCCTCGGAGTCGAAGAGCGCTGCCACGAAGGTGGCATAGGCACGGGCAAGCGCCATTGCATCGCCTGAAGTGCTGTTGCCTTCCTCCGCATCCGATGCGAGCGCCGCTGCCTTATGGAGCGCATCTCCCAGAGCCGCGATGACAGGATCTTCTTCGAGGCTCCGGAAGACCGTGAGCGTATCGAGCGAGAACGAGAGGCTCATGAGCCTTTCTGCATTCATTGCGTCTACCACAGCTTCCTAGTTGAGGACGGCACCCTTGGCGCCGCTCGAGACAAGCTGGGCGTAGCGCCTGAGGTAGCCAGAGAGCGGCTTCGTCTTGGGCGTGAACGCTGTCATGCGCCGCTCGAACTCCTCATCGGAAATCTTGAGGTCGAGCGTGCAGTTCGGGATATCGATCGAGATGATGTCGCCTTCCTGGATGATGCCGATAGGTCCGCCGGAGGCTGCCTCAGGCGAGACATGGCCGATGCAGGCACCGCGGGTGGCGCCGGAGAAGCGGCCATCCGTGATGAGGGCGACAGAGGAGCCGAGGCCCATGCCCTGGATGGCAGAGGTCGGCGTCAGCATCTCGCGCATGCCAGGGCCGCCCTTCGGACCCTCGTAGCGGATCACGACGACATCGCCCGGATTGATCTTGCCGCCGTCGATGGCAGCCTGCGCCTCTTCCTCGCTCTCGAAGACACGTGCCGGCCCTTCGTGCACGAGCATCTCAGGAGCAACAGCAGAGCGTTTGACGACAGAGCCTTCAGGGGCAAGGTTGCCATGAAGGACGGCGATGCCACCGGTCTTGGAGAACGGGTTGTCGAGCGGACGGATCACGTCGTGGTCGAGGACGCGGGCGCCCTCGAGGTTCTCTGCGACGGTCTTGCCGGTGACGGTAAGGCAGGACGTATCGATGAGACCTGCCTCTGCAAGCTCGGACATGACAGCGTAGATGCCGCCCGCCTCGTCGAGATCCTCGATGTAGGTCGGGCCTGCCGGTGCCAGGTGGCAGAGGTTCGGCGTACGTGCAGAGATCTCGTTTGCAATATCGAGCGAGAGGTCGACGCCGCACTCATGGGCGATGGCAGGAAGGTGGAGCATCGTGTTCGTCGAGCAGCCGAGCGCCATATCCACGGTAAGCGCATTCATGAGCGCTTCCTTTGTCATGATCTGCCTCGCGGTGATGCCCTTCTTGAGGAGCTCCATGACGGTCATGCCGGCGTGCTTGGCAAGCTGGAGGCGGCGGGAATAGACAGCAGGGATCGTGCCGTTGCCACGAAGGCCCATCCCGATGACCTCAGTGAGGCAGTTCATCGAGTTTGCCGTGTACATGCCAGAGCAGGAGCCGCAGGTCGGGCATGCCTTGCACTCGAACTCATGAAGCTTGTCCTCATCGATCTTTCCTGCCGTGTAGGCGCCCATGGCCTCGAACATGGAGGAGAGGCTCGTCTTGTGGCCATCGATATGGCCTGCGAGCATGGGGCCGCCGGAGACGAAGGTCGTAGGCAGATCGAGACGCGCTGCTGCCATGAGGAGGCCCGGGACATTCTTGTCGCAGTTCGGGACCATCACAAGGGCATCGAAGCCATGTGCGAGCGCCATGCACTCCGTGGAGTCGGCGATGAGGTCGCGGGTCACGAGCGAGTACTTCATGCCCGCATGTCCCATTGCGATGCCGTCGCAGACCGCGATGGCCGGAAACACCACCGGCATGCCGCCTGCTTCGGCGACACCCATCTTGACAGCCTCGACGATCTTGTCGATGTTCATGTGTCCCGGCACGATCTCGTTGTAGGACGAGACGATGCCGACAAGGGGCTTCCTGATCTCTTCTTCGGTCCAGCCGAGCGCGTTGTAGAGGGAACGGTGGGCCGCAGCTTCAGGCCCGAACTTCAATGCGTCGCTCTTCATAGGGATATCCTCTCTCAGGCGCAGGTGCGCCCTTCCTTAACATGTTTTGCGCTAGCCGACAATCTGGAAGCCTTCGTCGACGAGGCGCTCCTTGATCGCATCGATCTGGGCCTGGTCGCGGGTCTCCATGCCGACACGCAGGGTGCAGGCAGAGATCGGCAGGTCCGGATCGGACAGATCGTAGTCGACCGAGACCACATTTGCGCCGAGCGAGGCGATGATGCGGGAGACCTGCTCGAGCTGGCCCGGCTTGTCTGTAAGCTTGATCGCAAGCGTCGCCTTCCTGCCGCTCATGGCAAGGCCGCGGTTGATGACGCGGGACAGGATGTTCACGTCGATGTTGCCGCCAGAGATGACGCAGACGGTGCGCTTGCCCTGAAGCGGTAGCTTACCGAACATGGCAGCAGCCACAGGAGCAGCTCCTGCGCCTTCGCTCACGAGCTTCTGGCGCTCCATGAGGTTCAAGATTGCGGCTGCAATCTCGTCGTCTGAGACCGTGACCATATCGTCCACGTACTTCTGCGCCATCTTGAACGTGAGATCGCCCGGGTTCTTGACGGCGATGCCGTCGGCGAACGTGACCGCCGTATCGGATGCTCCCCACTTGCCTGCATGGAAGGCATCGACCATGGCAGAGGCGCCCTTGGCCTGGACGCCGTAGACCTTGCACGACGGCTTCAGGTTCTTGACGGCACAGGCGACGCCGGAGATGAGGCCGCCGCCACCGACCGGCACGATCACGGCATCCACATCGTCGAGCGTATCCATGATCTCGAGGCCGATCGTGCCCTGGCCAGCGATGACATCCTCGTCGTCGTAGGGATGGATGAACGTGGCGCCCGTCTCCTCCTGGAGACGCACTGCCTCGTCGTGGGCATCGTCGTAGGTGCCAGGAACGAGCCTCACCTCGGCACCGAGGCGGCGGGTGTTCTCGACCTTCATGATCGGCGCGCCGTCAGGCATGCAGACGATGCTCTTGACGCCCATGTGGGTGGCAGCCAAGGCCACGCCCTGGGCATGGTTTCCGGCAGAGCAGGCGATGATGCCCTTGTCGAGCGCCTCCTTCGGCAGCTGCGAGATCTTGTAGTAGGCACCCCTCAGCTTGAAGGAGCCGGTGACCTGGAGGTTCTCTGTCTTGAGATAGAGCTCGTCGAGTCCCGGCACAAGCTGCGGAGCAGCGATGAGGTCGGTCTTTCTGGCGACGCCCTTGAGGACATAGGCTGCGTGGTAGATCTTGTCGAGCGATAGCATGGGCATCTCCTTAGATGGCAAGGAAGTTCGTGATGTGCTGGCCTGCCGGAACCATCGGGCGGACCATCTCGTCGGGATCGAGGACGCAGTCGATGACCGCACCGGTGCCGCCATCGAGGGCTTTCTGGAGCGCGTCTTCGAGCTCCGTGACCGTGCTCACGCGCCAGCCGGGAAGGCGGTAGGCCTCGGCGAGCTTCACCCAGTCAGGTCCTCTGTCGAGCGTCGTCTCGGAGTAGTGCTGGTCATAGATCAGCGTCTGCCACTGATGGACCATGCCGAGGACGGTGTTGTCGAAGACGACCGAGATGATCGGCAGGTGGTAGTGCTCGACAGTTGCAAGCTCGATGCAGTTCATGCGGAACGAGCCATCGCCCGTGATATGCACGACGCGCTTGTCGGGGTTGCCAACCTGGGCACCGATGGCAGCGCCGAGGCCGAACCCCATGGCACCGAAGCCGCCCGATGTGATGAGCTGTCCGGGATAGGAGTAGTGCATATGCTGGATGGCCCACATCTGGTGCTGGCCCACGTCCGTGGCGACCATCGTGTCTTCGGGGCACAGGCGCGCAATCGTGTCGTCGATCTGCTTCGGCGTCAGGTGGTCTCCGCCCTCTTCGTACTGGGTCTCCGTCGGGAACGAGAATACGAACTCCTTCCAGACCTTGTGGCTCTGCTGCGGGACCATCTCGTTCAGGAGCTCGAGCACGCGCTTCGCATCGCCGAGCACATAGTGGTCGCAGCGCACGTTCTTGCCGATCTCCGTCGAGTCGATGTCGACCTGGACGATCTTGGCCTGGCTTGCAAAGGAGGAAGGCTGGAGTGCCACACGGTCGGAGAAGCGGCAGCCCACGGCAATCAGGAGGTCGCAGTTGTCGACGGCCATGTTCGAGGCCTGAGATCCATGCATGCCGATCATGCCGGTCGAGAGCGGATCGTTTCCGACAAAGCCGCCGCCACCCATCACGGTGATGGCGACAGGAGAATCGATCCTGTTCGCGAACTCGTTGAACTCCTTGTTCGCGCGTCCGCGCACGACGCCGCCACCACAGATAAGAAGCGGACGCTCCGCTTCCTCGACCATCTGCGCCAGGCGCTCGACCGCAGCCGTCTCAGGCTCACGGGTCTCGATGCCGCCCATGAGACGCTTCGAGAGCTGGTTCGGGAACTCGAAGATGCGATGCTCCTCGACCGGCACATACTCGTAGTCGCACTTCGCCTGTGTGACATCCTTCGTGATATCGATGAGGACCGGACCCGGACGTCCCGTGCGGGCAATCAGGAAGGCCTGGCGCACGACATCTGCGAGCTCATGGACATCCTTCACGACACGGTTCCACTCCGTGATCGGCTTCGTTATGCCCGTGATATCGACTTCCTGGAAGGAGTCCTTGCCGAGAAGCTTGGACGAGACGTTGCAGGTGATAGCAACGATAGGAGAAGAGTCCATATAGGCCGTGGCGATGCCGGTCGTGAAGTTCGTGCAGCCGGGGCCCGATGTCGCGAAGCACACGCCGACCTTGCCGGTCGCACGGGCATAGCCGTCAGCGGCATGCACGGCACCCTGCTCGTGGCTCACGAGATAGTGGTGAATCTCGGGCGTCTGGTACAAGACGTCGTAGACGTCGAGAATCGTTCCTCCGGGATATCCGAAGATGGTATCGCATCCCTGCTCCTTGAGACACTCGATGAGTATCTGGGCACCTGTGAGCTCCATGCATCCTCCCCCTATGGCGGCAATCCTTGATTGAAGGATATGCCTCGAGCTGCCTTATGGCAGCGGCCTGTCCTGCAGACGGTGGGTCCCTCGTGCGAGGGGCACTCCGTGTGCAGGACGCCCGGATACGGGATGCATCCGGGCGTCCAGCCGAAATCAGGTGCCGGAACTAGTTGTTGAGGAGCTTGTCCTCGTCGTTCCAGGCGTAGAGAGCACGGATCTCCTTGCCCGTCTTCTCCATCAGGGTCTCGGCCTGCTGGCGGCGCATGGCCTTGAAGTGGACCTGGTGGGACTCATCGGACATGTCGAGCAGGAACTCCTTGGCGAACTCGCCGTTCTGGATGCGCTTCAGGTTGTAGCGCATGCCCTCCTTGGCGGCCTCGGTGATCACGTGCGGGCCGGCGGTGTAGTCGCCGTACTCAGCGGTGTTGGAGATCGAGGAACGCATGCCAGAGAAGCCGCTCTCGTAGATCAGGTCGACGATGAGCTTCATCTCGTGGATGCACTCGAAGTAGGCATTGCGCGGATCGTAGCCAGCCTCGACGAGCGTGTTGAAGCCTGCCTCCATGAGGTCGGTCACGCCGCCGCAGAGGACGTTCTGCTCGCCGAAGAGGTCGGTCTCGGTCTCGGTCCTGAAGTCGGTCTCGAGCAGTGCTGCACGGGCTCCGCCGATGGCTGCGCCGTAGGCAAGGGCGATATCGAAGGCGTCGCCGGTGGCATCCTGGTGTGCGCAGACGAGGCAGGGCGTGCCCTTGCCCTCGAGGTAGGTGGAACGCACGGTGTGGCCCGGAGCCTTCGGGGCGACCATGATGACGTTGCAGTCAGGACGCACCTCGATGCAGCCGTAGTGGATGTTGAAGCCATGGGCGAAGGCGATCGTCTTGCCCGGCGCCAGGTTCGGCTCGATGTCCTTCTTGTACATGGATGCCTGATACTCATCGTTGATGAGGATCATGATGATGTCAGCCCACTTGGCTGCCTCGGCAGTGGTCAGGACCTCCAGGCCCTGCTTCTCCGCCCTGGCCTTGGACTTGGAGCCCTCATAGAGGCCCACCTTCACGTCCACGCCGGAATCCTTGAGGTTCAGTGCGTGTGCGTGGCCCTGGGAGCCGTAGCCGATGATGGCGACCTTCTTGCCATCCAGCTTGCTCATGTCGCAGTCCTGCTCGTGGTACATCTTGAACGCCATGTCCAATCCCCTTTCAATCCTGGTTTGGGTCCGTTCAATATAGCTGCCTGCCTTCATCCGGGAGGCTGGCTGGGCTATCCGTTAACTACCTGTTAGCACGCGGCAACCGATGCATGTTCGTTCGTTTTCCACCGGCTTTCAGGTCTCGAGAGTTCCTATAGATTCGCGTTCTCCCGCATCACGGAGGAGCCCCGCTCGAGCGATATGACGCCTGTGCGGCACACCTCCAGGATCTCGAAATCACGCATGAGGTCGATGAAGTTGTCTATGCGCCGGGTGCCCCCGGCAATGCGGAACACGATGGAATCGCGGGTGTAGTCGACGATCTTGGCACGGAATGCCTCGCCGGCATCGAGCACCTGCTGGCGGGTCGCATTGTCGTTTGCGACCTTCAGAAGCAGAAGCTCGCAGCTGATGGAATCCTCCGGGTCGAACTCCTTGAAGGAGACGACATCGGGGAGCTTCGCGAGCTGGGCGACAAGCTGGCGCTTGGCCCTGTCCTCGCCCTCGAACTGCACGGTGATGCGGGAAAGATCTTCTGTCTCGGTCTCGGAGACCGTGAGGCAGGTGATGTTGAACTGGCGGCGGCGGAACATGCTCGTGACACGGTTGAGCACGCCGTACTCGTTGCGCACCATGATGGCAATGCTGTAGGTCTTCATGATGCTATCGCCCCATCCTCTGCTTTACGTCGTCCATGTTCACGATGAGCTCGTCCATCGAGGCACCGATCTGGAGCACCGGCGTCACGAACTCGTCGATCCCTATCGGGCACTCGATGAGGACGGGTCCTGCCTCGGAGAAGGAAGCCTCGAAGGCACGGGAGAAGTCCTCAAGGGTCTCCGTGCGCGTTGCCTTGGCACCCATGCCGCGGGCAATGGCGCAGAAGTCTGTTCCCTTGTGGGAAAGCGTCGTCTCGGAGTAGCGCTGGTGCCTGAAGAGCGACTGCATCTGTCGCACCATGCCCAAGGTCCCGTTGTTCAGGAGCACGACCGTGACCGGAATGTCATGGTCGGCGGCTGTGATGGTCTCCGCCATGTCCATCGCAAAGGAGCCATCGCCCGTGATGAGAACCGAGCGGCACCCGGTGCCGAGAGCGGCGCCGATTGCGGCGCCGAAGCCGAAGCCCATGGTCCCCAGGCCTCCTGAGGTGATGAGCTCCCGGGGATGCACGAACGTGAGGTACTGCGCGGCCCACATCTGATGCTGCCCCACGTCGGTCACGACGGCAGACTCGTGCGGACGGATCCTGTCGATAGCAATCATGAGGTTCTTCGGGGTCATGCCGTCACGGTAGTCGTCGTAGCCCTTCTCCTCTGCCCTGAGCTCGCGCACATGGCGCCCCCACGCCTCGTGCGTGTTGGGCTCGATGAGCGGCAGGAGCGCACGCAAGGTCTCCTCCACATCCCCCAGAAGCTCGACCTTGTCGTCCAGGGTCTTCGAGAGCTCCGAGGAGTCGATATCGATGCGCACGACCTTGCCGGAGGGACCGAACTTCGTGCGGTCCCCCGTCGCGCGGTCGTTGAAGCGCACGCCGAGGGCGATCAGGCAGTCAGACGCATTGAGGGCCTTCGTGCTTGCAAAGTGGCCATGCATGCCCTGCATGCCGAGGAAATTGGGAGTCCTCGTCGGGATGCCGGAGACACCCATGAGCGAGCAGCCGATGGGAGCAGAGATCCTCTTGGCAAGCTCTACGACCTCATCCCCCGCTCCATCTGCGACGACGCCTCCGCCAAAGTAGATGAAGGGGCGCTCGGCGCTGTTGATGGCACGAGCTGCTGCCTCGAGGTCAGCCGCATCGGGCACCATCTGCTGCGGCCTGAGCTTCACCTCGTCGTGCTCCAGAGGCTCTACGAGCTGGCGCTGGACATCGGAAGGGATGTCCACAAGGACAGGACCCTTCCTCCCGGAGTTTGCGAGCGCGAAGGCCTCGTGCACGATGTGCTCGAGCCTGTCTGCCGAGCGCACGAAGTAGTTGTGCTTCGTTATGGGCAGCGTGACGCCTGTGATATCGAGCTCCTGGAAGGCGTCCGTGCCGATCATCTGGTTGCTCACGTTGCCGGTGATTGCGACAAGCGGGATGGAGTCGAGGTAGGCCGTGGCGATGCCGGTCACGAGATTCGTGGCGCCCGGACCTGACGTGGCGATAACGACACCGCAGCGTCCTGTCGCCCTGGCATAGCCATCGGCAGCATGCGTGGCATGCTGCTCGTGCGTCGTCTCGATGTGGCGGATGCGGTCGCGCCTGTCGTAGAGTGCATCATATATATCAAGCACAGTGCCGCCGGGATAGCCGAATACGGTATTCACGCCCTCCTCGATGAGCGTCTCGATGAGGAGCTCCGCTCCCGTCATCTTCTCCACGTTCTCGCCCTCCTTCCCGCTTGTCTTGCTGATATGAACTACTTGCCTTCGTTGGCGCGTGCCGTCTGGATCATGCGGTTGATCGCATTGACATAGGCCTTTGCCGAGGACACGACGATATCGTTGTCGGCGCCACGGCCCGTGTAGATCTTGCCGGACTCGGACTGGATGCGGACCGTGACCTCGCCGATAGCATCGATGCCGCGCGTGACGGCCTTGACGACGAACTCCTGGAGGTCGCCGTGCATCGAGACGACCATGTCGATTGCCTTGTAGGCGGCATCGACCGGGCCTGTGCCCGTGGCGCAGACGACGTGCTTCTCCCCTGCTTCGTCCATGATCGTGGCCGTGGCGGTAGGCACCAGCGGGTCGCCGCAGCTCACCTGCAGTGCATCGAGCGTGTAGACAGCCTTGATGTCGCGGTCGCGCTCCTGGACCATGGACTCGAGGTCCTCGTCGTAGACTTCCTTCTTCTGGTCTGCGATCTCGAGGAAGCGCTGGTAGATGTCATCGAACTCCTCAGGCGCAAATGTGTAGCCGAGCTCGGCGAGACGATGCTTCAGCGCTGCGTGCCCGCTCCTCGCAGAGAGGATGATCTCCGATCCTGCGGCACCCACATCCTCGGGGTTGATGATCTCGTAGGTATCGCGGGCCTTGAGCACGCCGTCCTGGTGGATGCCGGAGGAGTGCGCAAAGGCATTGGCGCCGACGATGGCCTTGTTTGCCTGGACATTCATGCCTGTGATGCGGGACACCAGATGACTTGCACGCGTGAGCTCCTGCGTCACGATGTCCGTGTGGCCATCGAGCTCGTCGCCGTGCATCTTGAGCGCCATGACAACCTCTTCGAGGGCGGTGTTGCCGGCACGCTCGCCGAGGCCATTGATCGTGCACTCGACCTGCGTGGCGCCGTTCTTGACGCCAGCGAGCGCCAGCGCTGTTGCCATGCCCAGGTCGTTGTGCGTGTGCACGGAGATCGTGACGTTCTCGATGCCGCGGACATTGTCGGAGAGGCTCTTGATGCGGGCACCGAAGTCATCCGGCATGTTGTAGCCCGTCGTATCCGGAATGTTCACGACCGTGGCGCCGGCATCGACTGCTGCCTGGATGACACGGATCAGGAAGTCCTGGTCGGCACGGCCAGCATCCTCTGCATAGAACTCGACGTCGTCCACATACTGCTTTGCATACTTGACGCAGTGGATGGCACGCTCGATGCACTCGTCCTCCGTGATGCGGAGCTTCTCTGCGAGGTGCTGCGGCGAGACGCCGAGGCCGGTGTGGATGCGGGGGCGCTTGGCGGTCTTCAGGGCCTCTGCGGCACGGTCGATATCCTTGTTGACAGCGCGCGTGAGGCCGCATACGACGCAGTCATCGCCTGCGAGGCGGCCGATCTCCTGTACGGACTTGAAGTCGCCCGGACTCGAAATCGGGAAGCCGGCCTCGATGACATCGACATGCATGCGGATGAGCTCCTGGGCAATCACAAGCTTCTCTTCCGTGTTCATGGATGCGCCGGGGGACTGCTCGCCGTCGCGGAGGGTGGTGTCGAAGATTGCAATCTTGCGGGTCATAGGATGGCTCCTCTCGTGTGCGGATGCACATTGATACACAAAACGCCTGGCCCAGGAAACCTGGCAGGCGTCGCAGAGAGTTCTATGTAAGGGTGGTGTGTGCGAGCGCCGATGCCTAGCTTTCTAGGAAGACAGGATCTAACGCGCTGGCTGTATATGTCTATACGCCTAGCGCGCGCTCGCTAGTAGGAGTACCGCAATGGAGCTGATGGCTACGCTCTGCGCAGCTTCAGAACCAATGTATGTCTTAATCTGAGACACTCTGGATACTCCCTTGGACTTGGCACCTCCCGGTGCGTTGGTAGCAGGATGACACACTCGAAACAGCTTGGACAGGCTCTGAATCTGTTACGTAGCGAAACGGAAACAAAGCACCCAAGCAAGCTTTCAGCTACCTCTCTGACCGCTTCTTCTAAATATAGATGCAGCCGCCATCATGCCTGAAAGCTAGCCCTGCCCTGTGCGCTTCCTGAATCCGGGAGCGGTCGTGGAAGATGCGGGGCGCCACAGCGCCTTCACATTCGTCGAATGCCTTCGTTGTGGCCTTCCCCGCCTGCTTGCATACGGACCATATCTGTCTGGGTGGCATAGCGCAGGGACATCACTGCATGCAGGCACGCCTGATTTTCCAGAGCCTATCGATGGATACGCCAGCCGCTCTGGAGGCTGTCGCTCAGGCTGCTAGTTCATGCGCTTACGGCGGGCTTGCTTCAGCCAGTTGCGCTTGAAGGCACCCACGCCGCCAAAGAACTTGCTGTACGTCTCACACTCCTCGTGGACAGCATATTTAACGGCAGCAAGCTCAATGGTGCACAGGTAGTCAGCTACCTGCTCCAGCCGATAGACGCTCATGGCAGTCTTTCGACGCACGACGACATTGCGGGACAAAATGCCTCCCGCTGCTCCGTACAGAGCACGCTCCACGATGCTCTGTCCACCGTCGTAGCAGACCTTCATATCGTCGAAGGTCTGAAAGAAATCCAGGCTGTCCGACATGAAAGTTTCGATGTCGCGCTCCATGCGCCTCGAGAGGCCCTCTGGATTCGGGTACTCGCTGCGACGATAGAAAAAAGGTAGCGTAGCTAATCGGCAGGCGCTGGACCAGCACGTTGAAAGACCACAGTAGTTGTTTCCTTTGCGATGGCTCCAGGCCCTCATAGGTGCCATGACCATTCAGCAGCGGCTCTGAGCGGAAGGGAATGTTGGGAAGACCTGCCCTAGAAAGCGCCTGCTCGTAGCGCATGACCTGCTCGCGAATATCATTCGCCTGGTCATGGAAGACAGGCGTCAGCAGGCAGTGCGAGATACTCCTCCCATATCCCCGCTTTCGTCCGCAAAGATGCTCTGCCCTCTTGCCATGAAACAGCCCCTGGAGACAGAAGAAGCCGGGGATAGGCCCCGGCACTTGGAGGCAGCGGAAACCAACCACCAAAATACCTATGCCACAGAAGAACGCTCCTGCATACCTCCATCGGTCTCGATTCTCATGGCTTGGATCTCACCATGAATTGGAACCATACCGAATTCACCATGCTGAACTCTCCTGCCGGTTTCTTCGATGTCCGAGCATAACGCATAATCAGGGATGCCCATGATACAGATGCAGCTTGGCTACGATATAAAGACTACCCTTGTTCAACGATGGAACCCCCACCCATGCATCCCTGCAAAGGCCATTGCTCATAGCGTGCTGAAACTGGCTTCCCGACCAATCGTATGCAGCCCTCTCATTGCAAAGAAATGGTCCATGGGGAACCATCGGAGCCTTCGTGTACCTGCTCCAGGAGAACGACAAAGCATTGTCCCTGCACACCCGCACAGTTTGCCGTTCCAGACCGTGCCGGCTTCATTCCCCGCGCGGTGCGGAACGGCCGCGTCCTGAAGCTGTCTCGCACTCTTTCTGGCATCACAGCCCCTTCATCCATGCACTCGAGGTCTGTTCTGCCTCCGTTCCATGCACCAGAGGCATACGCACACGTCAGCGGCCTGTGCGGTGCCGCCAGATTTCTGGCAGAAATGCGACGCTATCGAACGCTTTGTGTGCTTTTGCGTCTGCCGAAAAAATCCTTTGGCCAACCGTGCGAAAATGCTTTCCCGGGCGCAGTTTTGCTACCTGCGCCGGAGTCGCTTTTCTACATGTTGTCGACAGGTCTTCGACACTCTTTCAACAATATCTTGTATATTTCAGCGCTGCAGACCACCATGAGTTGTGGCATAGTACATCATGCAGCGCAAGAGGCTGTGGTAGCCACAGCTGATATGCACCAACGCAGACGCCTCTCGCATTGCACCCAGAAGACAGCTACGCGAAAGGCCGGCGGGCAAGGCGCTGGCGACAACCATCAAGGAGAGCGGAAATGAAGATTATCAAGCGCAACGGATCTGAAGTTTCCTTCGATATCTCGAAGATCGAGAACGCGATCAGGGGCGCGAACCGCGAGGCAGCCGAAGACGAGCGTCTGACCGACCGCCAGATCGTCTACGCCGCCGAGAATGTGCGCGACCGCTGCGAGGCAGCAGGACACACGGTCTCGGTCGAGGAGATCCAGGACATGGTCGAGGATGAGATCATGGCACTGGACCGTTACGAGGTAGCCCGCAAGTACATCATCTACCGCTATGTCCAGTCTCTGAAGCGCCAGAAGAACACGACAGACGACAAGATCCTGTCCCTCATCGAGTGCAACAACGAGGAAGTCAAGCAGGAGAACTCGAACAAGAACCCGACCGTCGTCTCCGTCCAGCGCGACTACATGGCCGGCGAGGTCTCGAAGGACCTGGCCTGCCGCATGCTGCTTCCGCCCGATGTCGTGCGTGCCCACCAGGAAGGCATCATCCACTTCCATGACGCGGACTACTATGCGCAGCACATGCACAACTGCGACCTCGTGAACCTCGACGATATGCTCCAGAACGGTACCGTCATCTCCGGCACCCTCATCGAGAAGCCGCATTCGTTCTCGACGGCCTGCAACATCGCGACGCAGATCATCGCCCAGGTGGCCTCCTGCCAGTACGGCGGCCAGTCCATCTCCCTCTACCATCTCTCAAAGTTCGTCGATGTCTCGAGGAAGAAGATCCGCCGCCAGGTCGCAGCAGAGCTCGATGCGATCGATGCGCACCCTTCTGAGGACAAGATCCACGAGATGGTCGAGAAGCGTCTGCGCGACGAGATCGCCCGCGGCATCCAGACCATCCAGTACCAGGTCGTGACGCTGATGACGACAAACGGCCAGGCGCCGTTCATCACGGTGTTCATGTACCTCAACGAGGCACAGAGCGAGCAGGAGAAGCACGACCTCGCCATGTGCATCGAGGAGATGCTGCGCCAGCGCTACCAGGGCGTGAAGAACGAGAAGGGCGTCTGGATCACGCCGGCCTTCCCGAAGCTCATCTATGTGCTCGAAGAGGACAACATCCATCCGGACGATCCCTATTTCTACCTCACGAAGCTTGCTGCCAAGTGCACGGCCAAGCGCATGGTGCCTGACTACATCTCCGAGAAGAAGATGCGCGAGTACAAGCTCTCCAAGGGCGAGACCGAGGGCCACGGCGACGTGTACACCTGCATGGGCTGCCGCTCCTTCCTGACGCCTGACCGCTCCGGCAACGGCTACGACAATGTCGCAAAGGCAAAGAACTACGAGCCGGGCAAGCCGAAGTACTACGGCCGCTTCAACCAGGGCGTCGTGACGATCAACCTGCCCGATGTCGCCCTTTCCTCCAATGGCAACATGGACGAGTTCTGGAAGATTTTCGACGAGCGCCTCGAGCTCTGCCACAAGGCCCTGCGCTGCCGCCACGATCGCCTGCTCGGCACGACGTCCGACGCAGCCCCGATCCTCTGGCAGTACGGAGCTCTTGCACGCCTCGACAAGGGCGAGAAGATCGACAAGCTCCTCTACGGCGGCTACTCCACGATCAGCCTCGGCTATGCCGGCCTCTATGAGTGCACGAAGTTCATGACCGGCCACAGCCACACCGACAAGGAGGCTACGCCCTTCGCGCTTTCCGTCATGCAGCACATGAACGACAAGTGCGCCGAGTGGAAAGCAGCCGAGAACATCGACTACTCCCTCTACGGCACGCCGCTCGAGTCCACGACCTACAAGTTCGCGAAGTGCCTCCAGCGCCGCTTCGGCATCATCCCGGGCATCACGGACAAGAACTACATCACGAACTCCTACCACGTCCATGTGACCGAGAAGATCGACGCCTTCACGAAGCTCAAGTTCGAGAGCGAGTTCCAGCGCCTCTCCCCCGGTGGCGCCATCTCCTACGTCGAGGTCCCGAACATGCAGGACAACCTCGAGGCAGTTGTGCGTGTCATGCAGTTCATCTATGAGAACATCATGTACGCAGAGCTCAACACGAAGTCCGACTACTGCCAGGTCTGCGGCTACGACGGCGAGATCAAGATCGTCGAGGACGACGGCAAGCTCGTCTGGGAGTGCCCGAACTGCGGCAACCGCGACCAGAACAAGCTCAATGTCGCCAGGCGCACCTGCGGCTACATCGGCACCCAGTTCTGGAACCAGGGCCGCACGCAGGAGATCAAGGACCGCGTCCTGCACCTGTAAGAGCCGTCTGCATACTGCAAGCGGGGATGGGCCGGAAGGCCTGTCCCCGCTCTTCTTGTGCTCTGCCATCTGTACGCGTTCCTGTCGGCAGAGCCTGCTAAGGTTGAGACCATAAGAAAGTCCAGAGGAGAGGCTGTCGGATGAACTACTCCGAGATCAAATACTGCGACATCGCGAACGGTGCCGGTGTCAGGACGACGCTTTTCGTCTCAGGATGCAGGAGGCACTGCCCGTTCTGCTTCAATGAGGTTGCCTGGAAGTTCACAGCCGGAAAGCCTTTCACGAAAGACGTCGAGGATGCCATCATCGAGAGCATGGAGCCCTTCTATGTGGATGGCCTCTCGGTCTTGGGCGGCGAGCCGATGGAGCCCGAGAACCAGCGCGGCCTTGTGGACTTCCTCGAGCGTGTGAAGAAGACCTATCCGGAAAAGCCGATCTGGCTCTACTCCGGCTTCACCTATGAGGAGCTTGCAGGCACAGAGCCCGTGCATGCTCCCTATACGGAGTCTCCCCGCACCGAGGTCACAGACCGAATTCTCCAGACCCTCTCCGTCCTGGTAGATGGCCCTTTTGTCCAGGACTTGAAGGACATCTCGCTCCGCTTCCGCGGCTCCTCGAACCAGCGCCTCCTCGATATGCCGAAGACGCTTGAGTCGGGCACGCCGACCATCTGGCACGACGACCCCATCTTCGAGACCCATACGATGTAGGGCACAGAGCAGCACGCACACCAAGAGGGCGCCCGCAGGCGCCCTCTTCTTCTATCTCGAAACAGTCCTGCCCTGGAGCTTGGGGTTCGCGCCATAGATCTCATGAAGGCCCCGGAGCGTGAGCGTCGCATCGGCCGTGACCTTGTGGCGCATATGTGCGGCAAGCTCTTCTGCCTGGCTTCCCGTGACAGCGACCGGAGCCGCGCTTCCCAGCTCTTCGAAGACAAGATCGATGAGGCCGTCGACCTTCGCAAGCTCTCCCAGGACGAGGCCTGAGCGCATCGCATCTGCGGTCGTCGTGCCGATGGCATGTGCCGGTACCGAGAGCTCGATCTCAGGCAGGCGTGCAGCTGACTCGCGCAGGGCCTTTGCCCCAAGCGAAAGCCCCGGCGCTATGATGCCACCCAAGAAGGCGCCATCTTTTCCGACCGCCTCGATGTTCAGAGTCGTGCCGAAGTCCACGGCGACAGATGGCGCTCCGTAGCGCGTGCGCACAGCGACGGCATCTGCCAGGCGATCGGGACCAATCTCTGCCGGATCTTTGTAGGCAAGGCGCATGCCGCTTCTGATGCCCGGCCCCACGACGAGGGGACGCAGACCCGAAGAAGCGCCCAGACCTTCGCGCCAGGCTTCTGCAAGGCAGGGAACGACACAGGAAAGAACCGTGCCGAAGCTGTGAGGCACCTCGATGCCTGCATCCTCTGCCATGAGCTTCAAGGCTTCCCGCGCGCTGAGCCTGACTTCATCTGCCGTGAGATGGGCTGCCGTCGTGAGCGTGAAGGACGAGAGCGGCTCCGCATCTGCTGTTACACCCGCTGCAAACAGGCCGAAGGAGGTCTCTGTATTGCCGACGTCGACTGTCAGGACAGCGAGGGGATCTTGTACCTGCATGGGACCTCTCCTTATTGAGACCATTTTCAGAATGCACCCGGATATCCGGGGTCCTGCCTGTATACTGTAGCCGTTCTGTCAGCGTAACCCGACTCTCCGCTGAGGGAGAGCGGATATACCTCAAGGAGCATCAATTGAAGAACGCTACGCATTCTGCCTCATGGCAGGGGCAGCTCACCCTCAGGGGTGCCCTTATCGGCTGCATCGGCTGTGTCATCATCACGGCCTCGTCCGTCTACACGGCGCTGAAGCTCGGAGCCCTTCCCTGGCCCATCGTCTTCGCGGCCGTCATCTCCCTCTTCTTCCTGAAGCTTCTGGGCCATACGACCTTGAATGAAGCGAATGTCACGCACACGATCATGAGCGCTGGCGCTATGGTCGCAGGCGGCCTTGCCTTCACGATCCCCGGTGCCTGGATGCTGGGGCTGGGAGACCAGATCGGCTGGACCGAGATCTTCCTCGTCGCCCTTGCCGGCACCATCCTGGGCCTCATCTCCACTGCGCTCATCCATCGCCACTTCATCGTCGATGCCGCGCTCGAATTCCCGACCGGCACGGCTGCCGCAGAGACGCTGCGCGCGACCGAGGCAGGAGGTGCCACGGGACGCGAGCTCTTCTGCTCGATGGGTGTGGCCGGCCTCTGGAGCGTCCTGCGCGACGGCGTGGGCGCCCTGCCCACGATGCTCGCCGCACTCCCCATTCCCGGCATCACCTTCGGCATCTACAACTCGCCGATGATGCTCTCCGTCGGCTTCCTCGTCGGCTGGGTGCCGGTCCTCTTCTGGTTTGCAGGAGCCCTCTTCTCGAACTTCGGCCTCATCGTCGGCGGCTCTGCAGCAGGACTCTGGGATATCGCCACGGCCCGGGGCATCGTCTCCTCCCTCGGCATGGGCCTCATGATGGGCTCTGGCACAGCGACCGTCGCGAAGGACATCCTGCCCGAAGCGAAGACGATCGTCTCAGGACTCAGGCATGAAGCCACCGAGGAGAAGGACTCCCCCTATTCCCTTGCGACAGGGTCTCTCCGCCTCGATGCGGGCATCTTCGGCATCGCCGCGGCCGCCGTGGCACTCCTTGTCTGCTTTGCCCTCGGCTTGGGCCCTCTTCCCGCCATCGTCGTCGTGCTCTTTGCCTTCGTCGCAACGATCATGAGTGCACAGTCATGCGGCCAGACCGGCATCGACCCGATGGAGATCTTCGGCCTCATGGCCCTTCTCGCCGTCGCTGCCCTCTCCGGCGTGGCCCAGGTGAAGCTCTTCTTCGTGGCCGGCATCGTCGCTGTCGCCTGCGGCCTTGCAGGAGACGTCATGAATGACTTCAAGGCTGGCGCCATCCTCGGCACCGATCCGAGGGCCCAATGGCTGGGGCAGGCTCTGGGCGGCATCATCGGTGCCATCGTCGCTGCAGCCGTGATGGTCGCGCTCGTCTCTGCCTATGGGCCTGATGCCTTCGGCCCTGGCAAGGAGTTCGTCTCTGCCCAGGCATCGGTCGTTGCGACCATGGTGTCAGGAATCCCGAGCCTGCCTGCCTTCTGGGTGGGGCTCATTTCCGGTATCGCGCTCTACTGGGCAGGCCTTCCTGCCATGCTCATAGGGCTTGGCGTGTATCTTCCCTTCTACATGAGCTTCACAGCCTTCCTCGGCGCTCTCGCAAAGCAGGTCTACGATCGTATCCAGCGTGCCCGCAGGACGGGCATGCCTGAAGCAGAAGCTCAGGAGGCCCAGAAGGAGGCAGACGAGGCAGGACTTGTCGTTGCCTCGGGCGTCCTTGGTGGCGAGTCCATCGTCGGTGTCATCATCGCCTTCATCGCCGTTGCCGCAGGCCTTGCCGGCTAGGGCAATCGGCACACGCACCATGCAGGAAGCCCCGAAGCGCATATGCTCCGGGGCTTCATTCTGTATGGCTTGCTTCCAATGGCCTAAGCCTTCCTGCTGAACGGGTCCTCCCCTTTCGCGAAGAGCTCGATCATCCAGTTTGTCATGCTCGAGGTGTCCTCATGCGTCTTCGGAAGATCTTTCCTCTCGACCCACTCGGCGAGGCTGAGCTCCCCTTCGTCGACCGTGAGCTCGTCCGAGCCGTCGAGCCTGGCGAAGAAGCCGACAAGCAGGGTATCCGAGAAGGACCAGGGCTGGTCCGTGACATAGGTGAGGTCCTTGACGGAAAGGCCGACCTCCTCTGCGATCTCGCGCCGGCAGCACTCCTCGAGCGTCTCTCCAACCTCAGTATAGCCGGCGACAAGCGCATAGTGCGTGATGCGTCTTCCGGCATACTTCGTGAGGAGGAGCCTCTCGCCGTCCACGATTGCGACGATCACGCCGATGTTAATGCGGGGATAGACGATGTTTCCGCAGGACGGACAGACAAGCTCGCGGGAACGCGGTGCATGGACAAGAGGGGCGGCGCACGCACCGCAGTAGCGGTTGTGCTGCCGCCAGTCCCAGAGCTGGTAGCCCGTGATGGCAGCGAATGCCAGCCAGCGTGGCTCATAGAACCGGCAGCCTGAGACGGAGAGGTAGCGGAAGGATCCCTTGACCTCGACGAGCACATCGGTCGCAAGGAAGAATCGCTTGTCGTCGATCGAGAAGAGATAGACACAGGAAGGCTTCCGTGCGTAGTCCGCAAGCTTCGGCAGCACGAGCTCTCCATCACGTTCCTGCGCAAGCATACCCTTGCCGTGCACCCGCATGCTGTCTGCCCCTGTCCAGGACGCATTGGCAGCATAGTGGAGGACATAGTCTCCTGGTTCGGGATCGAGCGCCTTGAAGGCATTGTCGAAGACGTACGGAGCGATTTCCTGAATCATGGATGCTTCTTTTCTGTGCCTCAGGCAAGCGCCGGCACGAGCGATATCAGGGGATAGAGGACAAGCGGCAGGAAGGCTGCCGGCAGGAGATTGGCTGTCTTGATATGGCAGATGTCCATCATATCGAAGGCAATGGCAAGAAGGAGGAGCGATCCTGTGACAAGCATCTGGGAGATGGTCGCATCCGAGAGATACGGCGCCACCGCTCCTGCAAGGATCGTGAGCACAGCCTCATAGGCAAAGACGCAGAGGCCTGAGGCCACGGTGCCCGAGCCGAGCGTCGCCGCCATGAGCATGCAGACGACGCAGTCAATCAAGGACTTCGCGAAGAGCGTCGATGCATCGCCTTCAAGGCCCGCCTCGAGCGATCCCACAATTGCCATCGACCCCACGCAGATGAAGAGCGTCGAGGAGACGAAGCCTCGGGCAAAGCCGGGGCTTGCTGCCTTCTGCTCGGCAGGTGCCGCCGGGCCGAGCTTTTGCTCCACCCAGGAGCCGAAGCGCGAGATCAGAGCGTCGAGGTCGAGCGCATGGCCAAGAGCGCCGCCCAAGGCAACCGAGAGCGTGATCGTCACGACCGATGCGTCTCTCATCATCCCTTCCACGGCGACCAGGATCACGCAGAGCCCCATGCCCTTCATCAGGAAGGTGCCGAGGTCCTCGGAGATCCGGCTCCGGAATGTGAGGCCGACAAATGCCCCGCCTGATGCCGCAAGGCCATTCACGAGCGCACCGAAGAGATTCACTGGTTCGCGCCATTCCCTCCGAGCTTGCCGGGAATGAGGCCGAGGCGCACGCAGGCATTCCAGATGCCATCGTGGTCCACATCGTCTGTCACGTAGTCGGCAAACTCCTTCACCTCGGGGTTGCCATTGCCCATAGCGATGGAGGTGCCGACGACGCCGAACATCTCGAGGTCGTTGCCGCCGTCTCCGAAGCAGATGGCATGCTCGGGAGGTATTTCGTAGTGTCTGAGCATGCGGGCCACCGCCCTGGCCTTGCCGCCGCCGAGCGGGAATGCATCGACGAAGTTCGGGCTCCAGCGCGTGAGCTTCAGATGCTTCGTGTTCTTGGTCACGATGTCGGTCTTGCCGGGTCCCAGGAAGATGTTGAGCTGGATGATATCGTGGTCGAGCGCCTGGTCGATATCCTCTGTCGGCATATCGATATTGGCTGCCTCGAAGGCACGCTCGAGGAGCTCATCGCGTCCGCTCACATAGCACTTCGTCGCCTCCATGAAGGCGCAGTTGTAGAGGCCCTGGTGCACCTGGTCGACGACGACCCTGATATCGTCGGGGTCGATCGGCTGCTGGAAGATCACGCCGTAGCGGTTCAGGACGAACTGGCCATTGAAGAGGATGAAGGCCTCCATGTCCTCGATATCGATCATATCGACCTGATAGGGAGGGCGTCCTGTCGCAAGGAAGCACTTGACACCTGCCCGCTTGAGCTCGTGCAGCGCCTGCTTCGTCGATTCCGGTATCTGGTGCGTCGCAAACGACAGGAGCGTTCCGTCTGCATCGAAGAATGCTGCCTCTACCGGCTCTGTCCTCGTCCAGCTTGGCATGGTCTCCCCTTGTCTCTCGTGGTCTCCCAGAAATCCTACGACTGCCTTGTGAGCACAGCGCCGTGACCACCGAGAATCTGCCAAACCCCCGGACCAAGAAGGCGGATCAGATACTTGCGCTCGGCACGGGCAAGATCGGGGACCGCATCCACACGGGTGAGCAGGAACGGTGCCAGGCGGTTGAACTCGGACTGGGGACGCGTCTCTCCGTGGATGTTGATGAGGATGTCGCCCGAGACGCAGAGATGCTGCGTCCGGTCGATGAGGACGGTCTCGCCCTTCACATGCCCGCCCTTCCCCTCATAGACCTCGAAGGAGAAGGGGGCGAAGTCGAGCGTCACAGGGTCTCCGTCTGCATCGACGCAGCGGGCAATAGGCTCATCTGCCCCTTCGGGACGCTTGCCGAGGCTCTCGAAGAGCTCCGCCGCGGGCGGCTCATAGCGGCTGAAGAGGTTTGCAAGCCTCGAATAGGCAAGGCCGCGCGGGTCGCGCTCGCGCCAGTCGGGACGTCCCTCGCGCTGCCGTGCATAGTTCTCGATCACATGCTCCGAGGCAAGGGCATGGGCAAAAAGATTGATGGCACCCGAATGGTCCGCATCTCCGTGGCTCAGAAGGACGGTGCCCTCGCCCGGCTTCCAGCCCGGGCAGAGCGCCTCGATCTCGCGCGCCAGCTCGTCTCTGTAGACCGCAAAGCCAGTATCGACGAAGAGCAGGCCTTCGTCGCCGAAGAGGATCCAGGTATCAGAGCCGCAGGGCGGCTCAATCAGGGCGCACTGGGCTCCGCCTGGCGCCGTAAAGCGCGTCGTGCGCACCGCCTCGGCGTACCCGTCTCCCCGGTAGCGCTCGATCCTTTCTGCGAACTGGCGCATGTAGTCGAACGGCTTGAACGGGTCTGCACTCGTCGTCTCGAGGACCTGGATGAGCCTGTTTGCGTTCACCATGACCCGTTTTGCCTGCGCCTCCGTGAAGCCGCAGATCTTCGAGATGTCCTTCGCGAATGGCTCGTAGAAGAGCGTGTTGTCGATCAGGTAGCCTTCGCGCCCGAACGGCAGCTGCCGGCAGGGGCAGATCCTCTGTACCTCGTCGAGGAAGACCTGGAGACGTGCCGGATCCTCCACATAGAGGCCGGCGCGCACGATCTCTGCACCCGGCAGCTCAGGCTCAGATACAAGGGCATCCAAGGCGGCACCCACGTGGTAGTCCTTCGCACGGGCATTGAGATAGGTGAGCGAGAAGCCGTAGCGCTCGCAGAGCTCGAGGAAGGGTGTCAGCGCCCCCTCTGCATCGGGCAGCTCGAACTCGAGGAGTACGACCCTACCCCAGAGCCGCTGGCCGGCAAGCACCCTGCGCTCCCTGAGCTCGGCTTCTGCTGCATCGAGGGCCTCTTCCTCCCCCTCCGCCTCGATGAAGAGGGTATGGACATCGATGACCTTGTTGTAGCTCACACGCTTGATATCGAGACCATGGGCCGCGAAGAGCCGCTCCTGCGCCAGGAAGGACCCAGGCCTGTCGTTGAGCGCGAGCACGAATGAACGATGCATGCTGAGATCCTCCCGGTCAGCCGAAATACGTGTGGCCGGCGCCGAGCACGCCTGCCTCCTGGGCCGTGAGCCCGTCGCTCTTCTTGAGGCAGCGCCTGTTCACCCAGGACTCCTTCCATCCATAGGAGAGCTGGGACGCTGGAGGCACATCGATCGTCGTATAGCCATAGGCATTGATCACATGGGTGCCGGATGCAAGCACACGCTCCCTCTTGAAGTCCGGGATATAATTCGCATGCACGTGCCCATGAATGTGGTAGCGGGGATGCCAGCGCTCGACGAACTCATCGAAGCACTCGAATCCCTGATGCGGCAGGTCCTCGAGGTCGCCGACGCCGCGCTCCGGCGCATGCGTGAGCAGGATATCGAGCCCTCCCAGAAGCCTGATCTGGGGGTCAATGCGCCGGATCTGCCGTGCCATCTCGCGCTCCGTATACATATACTTGCCGTCCCGGTATTTCCGGGAGCCGGCAAGACCTGCAATGCGGATGCCCTGGTAGACATAGACGGAGCCGTCGAGGCAGATGCAGCCTCCCGGTGCCGACTTCCTGAACTTGTCATCGTGGTTGCCATGCACATAGAGAAGCGGCCTGTTCAGCATCGTAACAAGGAACTCGAGGTAGTCGGGATCGAGGTCTCCTGCAGCAAGGATGAGGTCTATGCCCTCGAAGCGGCGCCTGTTGAAGGAGCCCCAGAGCAGCTTCTCTTCGACGTCGGCAATAGCAAGGATGCGCATCCCTCACGCACCTTTCTGGGTGTTCTGAGGCACTTCGGGAAGCGAGCTTTCGGCCGGCTTCCAATCCCCAGGAAGGCCGCCCCGCACATTCTGGCAGAGCCAGTCGCAGGAGACGATGTCGGACGGTGCAAGCTTCGTGCCGTCGATCGTCCTGCCATCCTGGAGCGCGATCTCGCCTGCAAAGGGCTCGAGGGTCCGGGCCTTGATATCGTGCTCGAGGAGCCCGACAAGGCGCTTCGAGGACTCAGGAAGTCCCGGCGCGAGCACGATATCGATCACGCCGGAAGAAAGGCCATACCAGTAGCTCACAGCCTGGGCATCTCCTGTCGGCTTCGGCAGCTCGAGCCTGCCGTCTCCATCCTGGAGTGCCGGCGGAAGCGCCCCCTGCAGCATGCTCCTCATGATGAGCTCGTAGTAGCGGCCCCAGTGCCAGACCGGCACGGCGAGGTTGTGGACGTGGCCCTCCTCGAGCGTGAAGAGGCCGAAGGCAGAGGGCTCGCCGACAGGGGCTGTCACATCGTTTCCGGAGATGAGCGGAGCCCCCTGCCATTTCTCGAGGTCTGCCTGGAAGAACTCTGTCTGCTCGCCGCGCTTCGACCAGGAAAGCAGGACCTCTGCTGCAGGGTCGACAAGGGCTGCTCCGAGCGCGAAGGCATCGATCTCCGATACTGTGCCGAAGATCGGGACATGGGCATGGTAGAGGAGCCTGTGATCCTCGGAGAGGCTTGCCGCAAGCGCACCGAGCACGAACTTCGCCTCATACATGCGCCCATAGTAGGAGCGCACCGACTGGTGCGGCAGCGTAATCGAGCAGTTCAGGAAGCGGACCTCGGGGTGCATGACCGCTTCCTTCACGGTTGCCTGCATGAGGGTAGGAGACGTCGTGAAGACGATGCTCGCTCCCTGGGCAACGGCGTCCTGGATGGCTCCGGCGACTGCCGTATCGTCCGAGCAGCCCTCATAGGCAAGCGTCTCGACGACGCCGGAGAGGCGCTCTGCCATCTCCTTCCTGCCTTCCTCATGCGCACGCACCCAGGCAGACTCCGCTGCTGTCTCCTCGTGGATGAAGGCAGCGATGACGGGCTTCTGGCTGCCTTGCGGCAGGCGCCCGAGGACATGGGAGATGAGGCTCCGGGGAGCCACCTTCGGCCCGTCCACGAGCACGACCGGACCTTCCTCGCCGTCGAGCGTGGAGCCCTGGAAGACAAGCTCCTTCCAGATCCTCTGGATGCGCTCGAGCACGATCTGGGACGGCGTCTCGAGGAGATTGTCCTGGCCGAAGAAGGAGAGATAGATGAGGAGGGCATCCGACGCCGTGACATCGAGGTGCCAGCCGCCAGCACGCAGGAACATCTCCTCGAAGAAGTAGTAGGTGCTCCTCAGATAGTGCACACGCTCATCGGGCCAGGGATGCTCGAGGTCCTCGCCGAAACAGGCAGCAAGCTTCGCATAGGAGCCTTCGCGGGTGAAGTCGATCTCGAAGAGCGGACATACCTTGAAGAAGGCAAGGAACTCGTTGTAGGTGCCATCGGCCTCGCTCGGGACCAGGCGTGTGACCTCAGCCTCGATCGTCTTGGCACCGAGGTACTTCATGACAGAAGTGCGCTTGTTGCCTTCGAGCACATAGAAGCGGTGCAGGAACTCATAGACCTTGATCGGATCGCGGAAGCCTTCTGTGACCTGTATGTCGTAGAGGTGCGACCACTTCATCGCGAACTCGGAGTTCTGGGGCAGGATCGGAAGGAACGTGCGCGAGAACGCGACCTGGCGGCCTTCCGTACGGGTGCCCACGACCTGCGAGAGCGGAATCTCGAACGTGCCGAGCGGCTTCTCGCCGGCAAACGACTCCTCGCCCGTGATCGAATCGAGCGCTGTCAGATAGGGATGGCGGCCCTGCGCCTGCGCCCTCCTGCAGTCGCGCTCGCCCTGCTTCATCGCCTTGCGGTAGTTCTCGTCCACGCTATCACCTCACGCACGTTCTCATAGCCCTTATACTATAAGGTTTTAAGGCCCCGCTATTTCTTCTGTCCGGAACGTTACAGAGTCTCATGCAAACCCTGCCTATTTGCTACCCTTTGAGTGACAGCCACGTACGGAAGGATCTACATGCCAGATGAATTCACCGCTTCTGCAGAAGAGCACGCAAAGCTCGATGCCCTCAAGCAATATCTTCAGGAGCTCGGATCGGTCGCCGTCGCCTTCTCCGGAGGCGTCGACTCGACGTTCCTTCTGAAGGTCGCCCATGACACGCTCGGCGACAACGCAATCGCTATCACCGCCCGCTCCGAATCCTTCCCGATAAGGGAATTCCACGAGGCAGAGGACTTCTGCCAGAAGGAAGGCATCCGCCATATCTCTGTCGCCTCGGAGGAGCTCGATATCCCCGGCTTCAGCCACAACCCGACGAACCGCTGCTATCTCTGCAAGAAGGAGTTCTTCTCGGAGATCCTTCAGAAGAAGGACGAGGAAGGCTTCTCCTATCTCCTCGAAGGCTCGAACATGGACGATGAGGGAGACTACCGCCCCGGCCTCAAGGCCGTGGCCGAGCTCGGCGTGAAGTCGCCTCTCCGCCATTCCAATCTCTGGAAGCAGGAAATCCGAGACCTCAGCCACGAGATGGGCCTTCCGACCTGGCAGAAGCAGTCCTTTGCCTGCCTCTCCTCCCGCTTCGTCTACGGCGAGGAGATCACGCGCCAGAAGCTTGCCATGGTGGACAAATCCGAGCAGTTCCTGCTCGACCTCGGCTTCCACCAGCTCCGCGTGAGGATCCATCAGGAGGGAAAGACCGGCGCCATCGCCCGCATCGAGGTTGCACCCGATGAGCTCCAGAAGCTCCTTGACTTGAGGCTCGAGGTGGCAGATGAGCTCAAGAAGATCGGCTTCTCCTATGTGACGATGGACCTTCTGGGATACCGCACAGGATCCATGAACGAGACGCTCGCTGCAGAAGAGAAGGCGTAAGGGATGGAACGTGCAGAGCTCAAGGCCCTTCTGGCCGAGGTCCAGGAAGGCACCGTCTCGATAGACGATGCAACCGCCAGGATCGGGGAGGCACCGCTTGTCGACCTCGGCTACGCCGTGCCCGACCTTTCCCGCGGCATCCGCCAGGGAGCGGCCGAGGTCATCTACGGTGCCGGAAAGACTGCCCCACAGATTGCAGGCATCGCGGACGCCCTCATGGATGCCGGCGAGAAGCGCATCCTGATCACCCGGCTCGACGAGGAGAAGGCCGAAGCTGCGAAGAAGCTCCTGCACGACAGCAGCGCATTCCGCTATGAGCCCATCCCACGTCTCGGCATCATCGGCAACCCGCCTGCGCCTGACGGCCAAGGCACCGTCCTTGTCCTTGCTGCCGGCACGAGCGACCTCTACTGTGCAGAGGAGGCAGCCGTGACAGCCGAGATGCTCGGAAGCGAGGTCAGGCGCGTCTACGATGTCGGCGTTGCCGGAATACACCGCCTCCTTGCCCACACCGACGATATCCAGCATGCAGCGGCAATCATCTGCGTTGCCGGCATGGAAGGGGCGCTTGCCTCCGTCGTGGGCGGCCTTGCCGCCTGCCCCGTCATCGCCGTTCCCACAAGCGTCGGCTACGGCGCCTCCTTCGGCGGCGTGGCAGCGCTTCTCTCCATGCTCAACTCCTGCGCAAGCGGCGTCTCGGTCGTGAATATCGACAACGGATTCGGGGCAGGCTATCAGGCGAACCTCATCAATCATGTAGGGAAGTAGGCTGAGCTATGAGCAACATGCTGTATCTGTCCTGCGAGACAGGAATCTCCGCAGACATGGTCGTAGGCGCCCTCCTCGATCTGGGCGCAAACCAGGAAAAGCTCGAGCAGGCACTCTCGAGCCTGCCGCTCGATGGCTATAAGGTGAAGATCTCGAAGAAGCAGGTCTCAGGCATCGTGGCCACCGACTTCGATGTCGAGCTCGACGAGGAGAACCACGACCACGACATGGCATGGCTCTATGGCGGGCTCGACGGCGAAGACGGGCACGAGCATCACCATCACCACGATCATGAGCACGAACACGAGCATGGTCACGACCACCATCACGACCACGAACATGAACACGATCATGAGCATCACCACATGCACCGTGGCCTCGCCGAGATCGAGTCCGTCATCGATGCGGGCGAGCTCACGCCGCGTGCAAACGAGCTTGCAAAGAAGATCTTCCGCATCGTCGCCGAGGCAGAATCTCATGCCCACGGCGTGCCCGTCGAGGAGGTCCATTTCCACGAGGTCGGTGCTGTCGACTCCATCGTCGACACCGTGGCAGCAGCCGTCTGTGTCGACGACCTTGATATCGAGCGGACGTATGTGGGGCCGCTTGCCGAGGGCACAGGACGCATCCGCACGCAGCACGGTGTCCTCTCGATTCCGGTGCCTGCTGTCGCAAATATCTGCGAGAGCCACAGGCTCGCACTTGCCACGACAGAGCGCAAAGGCGAGCTCGTGACGCCGACTGGCGCCGCGATCGCAGCAGCCTTGAAGACCGAAGAGGCGCTCCCCTCCTCCTGGAAGATCCTTGCTTCCGGCATAGGATCTGGCAAGCGCGACTACCACCCCGTGAGCACCGTACGTGCCTACCTCATCGAGTCTCAAGATGCCCCGAAGCAGAAGGCCGCGACAGAGAATGCCTGCGGTGGTGCTGGCACGGTCTGGAAGCTCGAGTGCGAGGTCGACGATGCGACAGGAGAGGCCCTTGGCTACGCGATGGAGCATCTCTTCGATGCCGGCGCCCTCGATGCGCACTTCCTGCCCGTGTTCATGAAGAAGGAAAGGCCCGGCTGGCAGATCCAGGTCCTCTGCACCGAGGAGAAGCGGGAAGCCCTCGAGCGCATCCTCTTCGAGGACACGACGACTATAGGCATCCGCCGCTATCCCTATCAGAGGACGACCCTCCCCCGCCGCATCGAGACCATCCAGGCCGAGATCGGCCCGGTCAGCATCAAAATCGTGACGATGCCGGACGGCACCGAGCGCGCCTATCCCGAATACGATTCTGTCGCCGCGCTGGCAAAGGCACAGGGGCTGCCATTCCAGATGGCATGGAGGCTTGCGCTCAAGAGCCTCGACGCCTGAGGCGATCTTCTCAGAAGCGCTCACACGAGCCGGGAGAGCATCTTCGCTCTTCCGGCTCTCTTCTTTCTGCAGGAGACCCTCAGGCTGTCAAATGCTGCGCAGCATCCTGAAGCCTCCTTGAACAATGATGGGAGCAAGGATGGGGCGAGGCCACACCATTCCCGGCCAGCCGCATCCGTCACATCCTGCTCAGAAAGGGGAAATCATAAGGAGAAGCGCAGAGCCAAAGCATCTGAAAGAGACCGATAAGCCGAAGGCACCGAAGAACATCCTGGCAGCAGCAACCGTTGCTGCATCTGCAGGCGCACTGATCATGACGGCGACGCCGGCTCTCGCAGAGGAGTCCGCATCTGAAACCGCGCCTGCGAAGGATACAGCTCAGACCGAGACGGCTGCCACCACGACCGAGTCTGCCAAGCAGACACTCGATGAGGCAACGGCAGCGCACGACAAGGCAGCAGCAGATGCTGCCACCGCGAAGCAGAACCTCGCGGATGCCCAGGCCCAGAAAGACCAGGACGCCTACGACGCCGCTGCCGAAAACGAGCAGAAGACCGCCGATGACCTCAAGAAGGCACAGGCTGACCACGATTCCCAGAAGGCAATCGACGATGCCGTAAAGCAGATCGACAACGCGCAACAGCCTGGGGGCACCATGAGCGACGCCTACGCGCCGAAGCACATGGCCTCTGCAAAGACAGCAAGCACGACTGCAGCCCAGCCTGCTGCCGCAGCAAGCGCAGAGGCCCTGCCGAACATCTCCGACACGAACGATATGGCAGGCGCCGGTGCAGCAGCCGCTCTCGGTATCGCCGCCATCTTCGACTTCCTGCGTCGCCGTCCTCACGCCGAGTAGCCCTTGGACTTCTCAAGCCTGACGCGGTAGGTATCTGAACATGAAGCTGCCGGGTCCGCTTGATGCGGTACCCGGCAGCTTTTTCATGGCGGAGGGTCTGCTCTGTCTCTCTTGTGGGGCCAGAGCTCCTACAGCTCCGGCTTTCCCCCTGCCGCAAGCTCGGCCTCGACAGCCCGTGCCTCGGGCGACGGCATGAGCTCGGTGATGAGCATCGAGACGAAGATGAAGGCAAAGCCCACAAAGAGCGTGAGCGTCAGCGCCTCATAGCCGAAGAGCACCGAGAAGAGGACACCGAAGACACTCTCGAAGGAAAGGAAGAGCGCCGCCTCTGCAGCAGGCACATGCTTCTGGCCGATATTCTGGGCGACCGTAGCAAGGCAGCTCGAAGCAATCACGAGATAGGCCATCTGGAGCCAGAAGTCCTGCGTGAAGGCAGAGGCAGGAGGCAGGGGCTCCGTCAGAAGGCCGCCGATAGCGCAGACGATCGCATAGGCGCAGAACTGGACGACCGTGAGCGTGATGGGATCCTCATCCTTTGCCAAGCAGGCATAGGAGGCAATCTCTGCGGCAAAGAAGCCGGCAGAGACAAGCGTCAGGATATCGCCCCAGGAAAGCGAGAGCGAAAAATCGTCTCCCAGCGAGAGGAAGCCAAGACCCGTCACGCAGAGCACTGCCGCGACCACATTGTGGATGGCAGGCCTCTTCTTTGCGAAGGCCCAGTAGAAGAACGGCGTCATCACGCAATAGATGGCCGTAATGAAGGCATTGCGTCCCGGCGTCGTGCCCAGAAGGCCGATGTTCTGCACGAGATAGCCGAGGCCATTGAGAAGGCCGGTCACGCCCCCTACGAAAAGATGGCTCCTGTCGAAGTTCTGGGCAATCCTCTTCCTGCAGATGAAGCCCAGGACAAGAGCGGCAAGGGAGAAACGGATGGCAAGGAGCCAGGAGGGCGTTACCGCATTGATGGCATCCTTCAGGACGACAAACGAGCCTCCCCAGAAGAGTGCAGCGGAAAGAATCAGGAGCTTGTAGACCACGGGAGGAAGCTCGCGGCGGGAAGTAGTCGGCATTTCATCACAACCAGACAGCATATGGCTTGTTCATTCCGTTGTAGTATACGGTAGATGCCGCACCTTCGGCTCCATGCCAGAGCGAAGGTGATGATGAGGAAACGTCCTGGGAAGGATGAGGATCTCCGTGAACTTTCTTTCGTACCTGACCGACCAGGAGCTTGCCATCCTGAGCTATGCACTGGCTCCCCTGACGATCCTCTTTCTCGTCCTCGGCATCCGCGAAATCCTCTTTCCGCTCATAGCCTTCAAGAAGACCGATGCCACGTTCGTGGCAGCAGACCATCTGCCCGCAGCACCCCACATCTATCATGTGAGCTTTGCCTATGAGATCGACGGTGAGCCCTATGAGAGCACGACAAGGGACACCTACGACGAGCATGCTGTGCAGAAGCGCTTCGACAATGAGAAGCCGCAGCACATCTATTACCGCAAGAAGGACCCGACCTTCATCAAGACAAGCCGCTCCTCCGCCATCATGCTCGGCATCGTCTCTCTCCTCATCGGAGCAGGGCTCGGGGCAATCGACCTCTACCTCTTCGGCATGCTGGTCATGCCCTGTTAGCAATCAGTTCCTTCGATAAGCCCTATAGACGTGAATACATTGCGATATACCGTTTTAATTGGCGATTTTCCTTTCCTATTAACGTATCACGCAACCAAGGAAAGGGATTGCCGTGATTCGCGCACGAAAGATCGGGCTCGAGCATCAAAAACGCCCATCTTGGATCCATAGAATTCCGCGACAGCGATTTCTGGTCATGCATTGCCGGCATCTAGGGACAGAACGGTTCGGGCAAGACAGCAGTCGTCGACGCTTTCTCATGCCTGAAGCAGCTGATGCGCGGACGCTCCCTGCCTGCTGGAGCAGAGGGGCTTGCCAAAACGCACCCTTATTGCCTATGGCCTCGGCGATACAGGAAAAGATTTTGCGCTCGCTCCGGAGATTCGCTGGCGTGCTCTCAGAAATCTGGCAGGACCGGAAGCCAGCCTTGAGCTGACGGTCTCGCAGCGTTCATCCGAGCAGGCAAGCGCCTCTAAAACCTTCTCGAAGGCATTCGGAGGATTCGTCGATGCTGTCAGAAAAGGCTGCGCCGACCGCATGCAGGAGGGGACCATCTCGCATGCCGGCGAAGAAGCCTTCAAGCGCACGCTCCTTCCCCTTTCTGGCATCATCTCCTCTCAGCTTATGCATCAGCAAAGCTGGAAGTCTTCAGCACTACCCGCCGAGCCTCGTTTGCCTTCAATTTGCTTCCTTTCCCTGCCCCAGATGGCTTGAAACGCCTGATGGAAAAATCGGATTTCACACCGGATGGCGATAGCAGATACTTCAGAGATTTTTTGCTCCGATCAGACAGATCATCTGTTGTGCCAGCATCAATCTGTCCTGAGCTTCATGCAACCATCAAGATGGAAAACGAAGTTCTAGGCGCTATCATTCCGGGGCTATCTCCGGAGCTCAAAGAGCTCAACGAAGAGACGCTGGATAATGGGAAGACCGGAAAGCGTGTCGAGCTGCTCTCGCGCAGAGGGGATATCCATGTTCCCTTCCACTGCGAATCTGAAGGCGTCAAGAAAATCGTCTCCATTCTCGGACGTCTGATTGACGTCTATAGCGACGAAAATGTCTGTCTGGTCATAGATGAGCTCGATTCGGGAATCTTCGAATTCCTCCTCGGCAAGATTCTCCAAGCAATCTCTGACCACGGCAAAGGCCAGCTCATCTTCACAGCGCACAATCTCAGACCGCTGGAATGTCTGCCATCCAGCTGCCTTGTCTTCACCACAACGAATCCGGACAACCGCTATATCAAATTCCGCGGTTCAGGCGCATCGAACAACCTGCGCAGCCAATATCTCCGCGCCATCAATCTTGGCGGACAGAAAGAGCAGGTATACGAGCCGACGAGCGAGACCGAAATCGGAGCTGCCTTCTATCGGGCTTGCCGCTCGTAGCCTGAAAAGTGCGCGTACGCGTTTCGGAATGAATGGCGCGACTGCAGATTCAGACCTCCTGGATCGTCCTTCGTCTTGAACCGTGCTCCTTTCCCTGATATTGCGAGAAGGCAATCGCTCCGAGGATGAGCGCCACCGCTGCCCACTGGAGCGGCTCGGCGCTGTCCTTGAGTACAAGCGCAGACACGAAGAGGCCCGCCGGAAGCTCTGCCGAGGCAAGGACCGTTGCCGAAGCGGCACTCAGATGAGGACCTCCAAGCCCGAAGAGAAGCACCGGCAGAAACATCCCGAAAAGCCCCGCCATGAGGGCAAAGGGCGCCATGCCAGAGAAGAAGACACCCGAAGGAATATAGGCAGGGCAGACCAGAAGCGATGCCAATCCCAGCCCAAGGCAGATGAGGGTGCCGCGCTCCCCTGTTCCGCATGCGGGGCTCACGCGCCCCGAAAGCACAAGGAACGTGGCACAGCTCAGAGCTGCAACAAGAGCTGCGGCAACACCGGCAGGATCGAGCCCCGAAAGCCCATGCCGCCAGACACCGCTTGCTATGGGCGTCGCCGCCACGATCAACGCTGCAGAGATGGCTTCCCTGCGCGTCGGCTTCCTGCCATCGAGCACAAGCTGCACCGGAATGCCAAGCCAGGAATACTGGAAGAGGAGCGTCAAGGCCACGGACGCTTCGAGCCTTGTCATCGAGAAGCAGTAGAAGGACGAAGTCACGGCCGAGAGCGCACCGAGCCCCATGAGCTTGGCTGCCTCGCGGAGAGGCAGTCGCACGAGCTTCGTCCCTCTGAGAGCCTCGATGAGCGCCAGGAGCACGAAGAGGCCGCATCCTGTCCAGGCCTGCGCTGCCACGACTTCCTGCCAGCTATAGCCTGCTGCATAGGCCAGCTTGTACGTTGTTGCCATGAACCCATAGCTTGCTCCCCCGAGAAGCATCTCGAAGGCGGCAAGGCTCTGCCTGGCGCCTTTCTCTTCTGCCATGAAACCTCCCTGTCCGGCATCTGCGCACAAAAAAGCGCCGCACAGCTGAAGTAGCTGCGCAGCGCAAAGATGGCAGAGCCCGGAAACGACCACGAATTGTTTGCAGCGCCATGGTAGCCGGAATGGGACGCTCATGCAAGCAGGGCTACTTTCCCTGCCAGACGATCCTCGGCTTCAGGTCCTCGACCCCTGCCTCGCCGAGATAGTGCTCGACGATAGCAAAGCCGAAGTCGATGGCCGTGCCCATGCCACGGGAAGTGATGATGTTGCCATCAACGACGACTGGTGCCTCGGAGTAGATGGCGCCACCCTCGACGCAGGCATCCTTGAAGTTCGGGTTCGACGTCGCATGCCTGCCCTTGAGAAGGCCAAGCTTTGCAAAGACGGAAGGAGCAGCGCAGATGGCAGCAATCTCCTTGCCGGTCTGGGCGAACTCCACGACCTTGTCCGTCAGCATCTTGCAGTCACCGAGATTCAAGGTTCCCGGCATGCCGCCCGGAAGCACGAGCATGTCGTACTCGTCGAAGTCGAGATCTTCGATCCTCTTGTCTGCCACGATATGGATCTGATGAGACGAGGTCACGTCCTTCGTGCCCGTGATGGAGACCGTATCGGAAGGGATGCCAGCACGATAGAGAAGGTCGCACACCGTGAGGCCTTCGATCTCCTCGAGGCCATTGGCAAGGAAGACCGCAACCTTCTTGTCAGATGTCTGCCTGAATGTCACAGCTCTGCTCCTTTCGTTGAGCAACTTGCTATTCCCATCAATTGTACCCTTGAGCCTTCTGGCCCCTATCTGGCCATTTTCTGAGGACAATCACCATCTGCAAATTCAGAATGGCGCATATCCGCGTTCGCGGTATTATCGGTTTAGCAAGCTGTGCCTTGGCTCATAGGGGGTCTGAGGCCGATTGCGTTTGGAGAGGAGAATCCATGCAGTATTCCGCAGAAGTGGAGAGGATGTGCCCCGTCACCAAGGGCGCATACCACGGACCTGCACCAATTCCCGAGGAGGGGAAGTGGGTCCAGGCCAAGGAGATCAGCGACATCTCCGGCTACACGCACGGTGTAGGCTGGTGCGCACCGCAGCAGGGTGCCTGCAAGCTTAGCCTCAACATCAAGGAAGGTGTCGTCGAGGAGTGCCTGATCGAGACCATCGGCTGCTCCGGCATGACGCACTCCGCTGCAATGGCAGCTGAGATCCTTCCGGGCAAGACGATTCTCGAGTGCCTCAACACCGACCTCGTCTGCGATGCTATCAATGTCGCTATGCGCGAGCTGTTCCTCCAGATCGTCTACGGCCGCTCCCAGACCGCATTCTCCGAGGGTGGTCTGCCTATCGGCACCGGCCTCGACGACCTCGGCAAGGGCCTCCGCTCCATGGTCGGCACCACGTACGGCACGAAGGCCAAGGGTGCCCGCTACCTCGAGCTCACGCAGGGCTACATCACGCATCTGGCACTCAACGAGAACGATGAGATCATCGGCTTCGAGTTCCTGAACCTCGGCAAGTTCACCGATGCCCTGAAGAAGGGCGTCGACGCCCAGAAGGCTGTAGACGACGCAATGGGCCGCTACGGTCAGTGGGACAACCCCGCCAAGGTCATCGATCCGCGTGTCGAGTAACCAGGAAAGGAGCTGATAAACATGGCAGTTACGTTCGAAGGCTATGAGCGCCGCATCGCCCAGATCAACAAGGCATGCGAGCAGTATGGCATCAAGGACCTCGAGGACGCCCGCAAGATCTGCACCGACCTCGGATTCGATCCGTATGACATCACGACCGGCATTCAGTCCATCGCATTCGAGAACGCAAAGTGGGCCTACACCCTCGGCTGCGCTATCGCTGTGAAGAAGGGCTGCAAGACCGCTGCTGAGGCAGCTTCCGCAATCGGCGAGGGCCTGCAGGCATTCTGCGTCCCTGGCTCCGTTGCAGACGAGCGCAAGGTCGGCCTTGGCCACGGCAACCTGGGCGCAATGCTTCTCGGCGAGGACACCGAGTGCTTCTGCTTCCTCGCAGGCCACGAGTCCTTCGCAGCCGCTGAGGGCGCAATCGGCATTGCCAACAACGCCAACAAGGCCCGCAAGAAGCCGCTCCGCGTCATCCTGAACGGCCTCGGCAAGGACGCAGCACAGATCATCAGCCGTATCAACGGCTTCACCTACGTCCAGACCAAGTTCGATTACTACACCTCCAAGCTCGAGATCGTCCGCGAGATTCCGTATTCCAACGGCCCGCGTGCTGCGGTCAAGTGCTATGGCGCTGACGACGTCCGCGAGGGCGTTGCCATCATGTGGCACGAGAACGTCGACATCTCGATCACCGGCAACTCCACGAACCCGACGCGCTTCCAGCACCCCGTTGCGGGCACCTACAAGAAGGAGCGCCTCGCTGCCGGCAAGAAGTACTTCTCCGTCGCTTCCGGTGGCGGCACTGGCCGTACCCTGCACCCGGACAACATGGCCGCTGGTCCTGCATCCTATGGCATGACCGACACCATGGGCCGTATGCACTCTGACGCCCAGTTCGCTGGCTCCTCCTCCGTGCCGGCACACGTCGACATGATGGGCCTTATCGGCATGGGCAACAACCCGATGGTTGGCTGCACCGTTGCCTGCGCTGTCGCTGTCGAAGAGGCACTGAACAAGTAAGGCTTCGGAGGCTATTCCTTCGAACTGCAAGCCGGCTTCCACTTCTGTGGGAGCCGGCTTTTTCATGCAGAGAAGCAAAGTGCAGTGACACTCCCCCGCAGCAATTCGTCTGGAAATTCCAAGTCGGTTACAGAACCCTCGCCCGTCTTTCGCCGGCACTTGATTTCCTGTTTGAATCTGAGAGCATGTCCTCAGACAGAAAAACCTTCGGGTTTTGCAAGGCAGGGTCGCGAAAGCGGGCTTGCCTCATTTTTTGCCTCGAGACAGTCAATTACTGTCAGGAACCTTTCTTTTACAGGCCTCGATAAGGACATTCAGCTCGTCCATCCGCTCTTCAATGCGTTCCAAATCTGCAAATAGGTCGTCTACCGACGCATAGCGCTTGGAATCCACTCTGCCAGGCAGGATGTCGTTCGATCCCTGCAAAGCAAGCTCAGCCTCAACGTTGAAGCATCTCCGTATAGCGCAGCGCTCATCCCTGCAAGGCTGCCTTATATTACGCACCCGTACGCCTGCCTCATATCAGGCAGATTTCTCCTTGCCATATGCATTTCACCATTTTGCCGTCCAAGAAATCCCTGCATTCATGCCATGGATGCCTTGATATCTTCGCTGCGCAGCCACATCATCTCTTATCTATCAGCAATCTAACAAAACATAGCTATCTACCTGCGTTTATGTTCACAGATATCCCTGCAGTTATATCGGCTTCGAGCGTATGATATGGCCCCTGAGAAAGGAGCCATCATGGAGGAACAGCGCATCAAAATTGGCACACCAGCAAGTGGCCAGCATCATCCAGCCAAGCCAATGCTCAGCATCGATGAGCAGATCAATCATCTGAAGAGCAAGGGTGTGACCTTCCGTCTCTGTTCTGAGGAAGAGGCTGCAGCCTATCTCACGGACCGGACCTATTTCTTCAAGATTGCGGCATACCGTGTGCTCTTCCAGAAGCGGGTAGGTGGCACGCGCGATGGGCAGTACATCGATCTCGACTTCGGATATCTGAAGTCTCTTGCCTCTCTGGACCGAAACCTCCGCTATGCGCTTCTTCCGCTCACACTTGATGTCGAGCATGCCGCCCGGACAAAGCTGATGCGCATAGCAACTGCGCAGGAAGACGAGGATGGCTATTCGATTTCAGCCGATTACGTTGCACAGCTTAGCGCAAGCGAACGACACAGAAGAGAAAGAGAGATTGCGATGCTTTCCCGCGATACCTTCGTCGGGGACCTTGTGCGAAAGTACGGTGATCTGAACGAGATGCCACTCTGGGTATTGATGGAGGTCCTCTCGTTCGGCAGCTTCGCAAGCCTCTATCTCTACTGCGCTGACCGCTGGGGCGACAAAGACCTAAAAGTCGAACATTACATGCTTCGTCAGGCACAATACGTCCGAAATGCCTGCACCCATTCTTCAGATATGCTCAATGGCCTCCGTACGCATGACAATAGATTTCAGGCAACGCCTTCATTACAAAATGCGCTTGCCTCGACAGGCCTCTCACATCGTGTAAGAACAGCACGAATGTCAAATCCATGCTTGAAAGCGATTGCTACGCTTCTATATCTGCATAGCCAAATGGTACAGGAGGGAACAAGCAGGTTGCGAGCTATCTCAGACATGCAGCATCTCGAAGACGATATGGTGACGGCCTCCAATCAGATGTTGAGCAACGACACAATACGCTCATCTCTCGATTTCCTCATGGTTCTCATTGACTCATGGTTCTGATTGGGCATAATAGTGCCAGACAACAAAACCTTCGGGTTTTATAAGGCAGGGTTGCGAAAGCGGTCCTGCCTACTTTTTTATCTCGAGACAGACGATAATGTGCTGGCAAGACATCTGCTGCAAATCGCTTGGCTTCTCTGTCTGACAAGCATCATTTGTTTCCTGCAGATAGACTCTTCTCGAGAGACCACCGATACGTTATCCATAATCAGCCCCAAAGAGAAAAGCGGCATCGGATTTGTGCTCCGATACCGCCTCAATGCAAATCTTGACTGGCTGCCTTATGCAAACCCATTGATGCTGTAGAAGATGAAGTTCGCAGTGAAGATGGCTGCAGCAAAGATCGGCCCTGCAAGAGAGAAGAAGCGCCAGACTGGCTCAGATCCGCGCTTCTTCTGCACGAAGTAGAGCACGACACCGGCAAGAGGATAGAAGTAGCCAAGCACGAACGATGCGACACAGAGAATCTGCTGCTTCAAGCCGATAATGGGCTTGTGTCTGCCCAGCCTGTTACTTCAGGGCAGCACAGACCGCTCTGGTGCCCTCTTGGTTTTCGCCAGTTTCTTCCAGATTCCCTGGCGGCCTTCATGTTCGTGGTTCTGGCCGCTATAGTTCGGGCAGCAAAGCCTTTGGGCCTCGCAAGGCGGGACTGCAGAAGCAGTTCTGCCTGTTTTTATTCTGATTGCATCCCCGCCTTTTTCGTTCGATGCCTGATGCTGCTGTCTTGGCCAAACTTCTCTGTCCGCCGCATCTTTTCTCAGGACGATCCTGTGCTGCCAGGCAGAAGACCCACGCCCATCTGCCCATATCTTCTGTCACGCCTCGCCTTCCTGCTCTCACATGAGGATGGCGCCTCCTCGCTCCATTCAGACCGATGGGCAACACTCTGCCATCCATTTCAAGAGATGCCGCATTCATGCTGTCTTGGCAGGTCAGAGCCGCATTCATACACGTTTCAGTGGAACATCAATGTGTTTGTGTATTTCACAATTCGATGATTTTCTGTGAACGGTAGTATATTGCCCGCGAGAGTCATTGGGTGGGCTACGAGACCAAGGAGAAAAGATGCCCTATAACATTCTGGCGGAGTTCGGCAGCACGGCCCTCATGATCATCTTCGGTGTCGGCGTGCACTGCGATACGGTGCTCAAAGGCACGAAGTATCAGGGTTCTGGCCATATGTTCGCAATCACGACCTGGTCTTTCGGCATCTCTGTGTGCCTCTTCATCTTCGGCGGCTCCATCTGCATGAATCCCGCCATGGCACTGGCACAGTGCATCCTCGGCCTCGTGCCCTGGTCCATGTTCATCCCCTATGTCATTGCCGAGATGCTTGGCGGCTTCGTCGGCGCTGTCGCTGCCTGGTTCATGTACAAGGATGAGTTCGAGGAGTCTGTCGGCAAGGTCGATCCTATTGCCCAGCGCAACATCTTCTCTACGAACCCAACGCGCAACAACCTCTCCCATGACTTCTTCTGCGAGGCCTTCTGCACCTTCTTCTTCATCACCGGCATCCTCGCTATTGCCCACTATGCAGGCGACAATCTGCTCCTGCTTGCCATCTGCGTCGGCCTCCTTGTCTGGGCCATCGGCATGGGCATGGGCGGCATCACGGGCTTCGCAATGAACCAGGCCCGCGACCTCGGTCCCCGCATGGCCTATCAGCTGCTCCCGATCAAGGACAAGTGCGACAACAACTGGAAGTACGGCCTGACCGTTCCGGGCATCGCCCCCTTCGTCGGCGCTGCCATCGCAGCCCTCTTCGTCCACTTCTTCCTCGGCATCTTCTGATCCTGATATTCCCAAGAAGCGCGAAACCCAGAGCCAGCCGCAAGGCTGGCTCTTTTCATCTGCCGCTCCCCTCTCCTATGGAGATGGCATGTGGCGCCGAGAGCCGGGTACACTTAGACCCATGTATTCACCGGAGAAGGATTGGATATACCCACATGAGCAATGAAGGCAAGAAGGTCAGCGTCCACTACACCGGCACGCTTGATGACGGAACGAAGTTCGACTCCTCCTATGACAGGAACCAGCCGCTCGAGTTCACCTGCATGGCAGGCCAGATGATCAAGGGCTTCGACGAGGCCGTGCGCGACATGGAGGTCGGCCAGACTGTGAACATCCATCTCGAGCCCTCCGAGGCCTACGGCGAGCGCCGTGAGGACCTCATCTACGAGTTCCCGATGGAGCAGGTGCCCGAGGACATGCGCTCCCTCAAGGTCGGCGAGCATGTGATGCTCCAGGGCCCGATGGGCCAGCCTATCCCGGCTGTCGTCTCCAAGGTCACGCCGAGCTCGATCTTTGTGGACTTGAACCACGAGATGGCAGGCAAGGCCCTGAACTTCGAGATCACGCTCCTGAGCGCTGAGTAAAAGCTTCTTCCAGATAGCAGATGCGGCCGTACCGGACACCCGGTGCGGCCGCATTCTTGTAGCTATCAGGACCTCCGTCTAGGCAGCTGCGCCCGCTGCTGTGGCATCTGTCCCCTCAGTTGCGGTCTTGGCAGCATCTGCCGCTTCATCCGTGCCTGAGACATCGCCTACGGCGTCGATGACGGTCTGGGCATAGGCAGCGACACCTTCATCCGTGAGGCTTGCGCCGTCTGACGTGAACCAGCCGCTCTGGCCTTCGGATGCGCTGTACCAGTCGATGAGCTGGACATTGGAACGAGAGGAAGCTTCATCGGCGATGATCTGGTTGTTCGAGTCGCAGAAGGCAGCATTGCTCCTGCCGTTCACGAGCCAGATCTGACGCTCAGATCCGATGCTGTCAAGGAGTGCATCCACTCCCTCTTTCGTGAGAGGCACATCGGTCGGAAGCGCCACGACGACCCTGCTTCCTGCGGTACCGGCACCCACATAGCCTTCCCAGTCGCCCTTCAGCGCATCGACGGTCCTGCCTGCGGCACAGTCGACCATGCCCTGCGGCCAGGCGGCAGCAAGCTTGTCTGCTGCCTGCATGCTCGTGGCATCGCCGAGGAAGAGCACGGAATAGGTCGTGTTCTCTTCTGTCGGAATCTCATAGCCGATCGTGCTGACGACGAGGTCTGCAAAGTTCTGGGCAGCTTCCGGGCGAAGGTGCGTGCCATCGTCCCAGAACCAGCCAGACTCATTGGCAGAGGTGCCGTACCAGTCGATCACGCCGACGTTCTCGTGCTCGGCTGCAAAGGAGGCAAGGAGGTCGTTGTTTGCTGTGCACCAGTCGCGCGGTGTCCTGTCGTTCACGAACCAGAGCTCCTTGTCAGTGCCCACCGCCTCATAGATTGCCTCGAGCGTATCCTCATCGAGGTAGCCGTTCGAGCCGATCGAGAAGATCACGGTATTCCCGACAACGCCGGTGCTGGCATAGCTGTTATAGACATCGAGGGCTTCCGATGCCTGCCTGCCCACAGCAGAGTCGACCACGCCGTGCGGGAAGGAGGCATTGAGCTCCGTCGAGGCACCAAGTGAGACCGAATCTCCTATGAAGACGACATCGTAGACGCCGTCGACAAGCGGCTTCTTCAGGGTCGCAGCGCTCACCTGCTGGGCGCCATTCGTGCCGCCCATCGCATTCTCGGGCGGGACGAGGATGAGGCCGAAGACGGCAATTGCGATGACGGCAGCGGCGCAGACGGTCTGGGGCACCTTCACGGGACTCTTGAGGAGCGCAGCGTGGACCTTGCGCGACACGCCACGGCAGGGCTTCTGCCCTCGCACGGCGCGCTCGCGGTCCTTCTTCCTGCGGACGAAGTCGCGGCGGATGACCGCGCGGAGCGTATGGCGGCGGAGCGGCATCTCGACAAGCGCATAGGAGAGCTCTGCTGCAATGAACGTGAACAGAAGCTCGACCACGACCTGCCACCACGGAAGCGACAAGGCCGCGTTATGCGAGGCCATGAGCTGCACGATCAGGTAGTGCCAGACATAGATGGCAAAGCTCCTCTTGCCGATCCACGCAAGAGGTCCCCAGGAGAGGACCTTGGCGACTGCAGTCCCAGAAGGCGTCAAGGCAGCGATCGCGACGGCGGCAATGGCAGAGATCAGGAGCGTGCCGCCGTAGTAGGTGAAGGACGTATAGCCCTCCGTGAAGCGCATCATAAGGAGAAGGACGACGACGGAGGCCGCACCTGCCAGCTCGATGCCGAGGCGCTTCTTCTGGCCGAAATCGCCCGCCGCCTTGGCGCTCATCTTGTCGAAGGGCCAGATGATGGCAAGAAGGCAGCCGAGAAGGAGGCTCTGCGCCCTCGTATCCGTGCCGTAGTAGGCACGCGAGGGGTCTGCGCCAGGCACGAAGAGAAGCGCCATTGCGACAGCAGAGGCGACGGTGAGGACGCCCAAGCCGATGGCAAGGTGCTTCTTCTGGACCTTCTTCCTGAGAAGAAGGCACAGCACAGGCGGCAGGATGAGATAGAACTGGAACTCGATTGCAAGCGACCAGAAGTGCGTCAGGGGCGACGGCGCTCCTGCAGCTGCGAAGTAGGACTGGTTCGAGAAGATCTTGTACCAGTTGAGCACCATGAGAAGCGACGGCACGATATCGGGCCGCATCTTCGTCAGGAGCTGATGGGACAGGAGCGTGCAGGCAGCTGCACACACGACGACGTAGACGACAGACGTCGGCAAGAGGCGCTTGATCCTCTTGAGATAGTACTTGCCCGATGCAATCGTGCCGGTCTTCTCGAACTCATGGAGAAGGCCGCCCATCGCAAGATACCCTGAGAGCACGAAGAGCACCGTGACGCCGAGAAGGCCGCCCTGACACCAGCCAAGGCCCATATGGTAGAAGACGACGCCCAGGGCGCAGAGGGCCCTGAGACCATCAAGCGAGGCGACATAGGGCTTCTTAGAGGCAGAAGCTCTGCCGGCACCTGCCTGAGCAGCAGCTGGCTTCATCTGTTGAGACACTTATCCTCCAGGAATTGCCTGCCAAGCAGGCACAAATAAGAGGGTGCTACCCCCGAAAATGCAAGACATTCCAATTGTAGCCTGTAGCGCAAGCGCTTCCTGCCTCTTCAGGCCAAATGCCAAAAGTCGCCTTGAAGAATGAATGTGCTGAAATGTTGGTACATACGAGTTCAGTGAGGCATCGCAGAAAGGGGCACGTATGGGAAAGCTGCTGTATCAGGGACACGGAAGCCTGAGGCTCACCTCGGATTCGGGAGCCGTCTGCTATATCGACCCCTATGCCGGAGAGGGCTACGACAAGCCGGCAGACCTCATCCTCGTGACGCATCAGCACTACGACCACAACGCGCTCGATCTTCCCGCCAGAAAGCCGGGATGCGTCGTCTGGCAGAACATGGATGCCCACCCCGACCCTGATACCTATGTTGCGAAGACCTTCGGCCCCTTCACGGTCGAAGCCACCATCGCCGAGAATGCGAACCATCCGAAGGATGAGTGTGTCGGCTTCCTCGTGAAGGTCGATGGCAAGACGCTCTGGTTCTCGGGCGACACCTCCTACACAGACCAGATGAAGGATGAGCTCTCGAAGATGCATATCGACTATGCCTTCCTTCCTGGCGATGGCATCTTCAACATGAACATCGACGAGGCAGCACGCTGTGCCAATATCCTGAAGGCCCGCCATGTGACGCCGATCCATCTGAATCCTGGCAAGCTCTACTCAGAAGAGCTTGCTTTGCGCTTTGCGAAGCTCGTCTCGAGCGCCCTGCTCCTGAAGCCTGGCGAGGAGATAGAGCTCTGACAGGAAACTGCAGCGCGAGTGTCTGGAAGGGCAGGAGCGGGCGTGCCGCTCCTGCCCTTCCTGCATGCCGGATGCATATTTCGCCAATTATCTGCACTTGTGTGACAAAGAGGTGACCAAAGGCCCTATAGTCAACTCTTCGGACGTCGAGTCCCTGAAAGGAGAAAATGGCAATGACACCCTTCATTGCTTCCCATATCGCAGCATCCATTCCTGAGAATCCCACACCAGAGGAAAGGACGCATGCCGGAAACACTGCCTCGCTCATAGGCATCGTCCTCAACATCATGCTTGCTCTCGGCAAGGGCATGGTCGGCTTCATCGCAGGCTCTGTCTCCATCGTCGCCGACTCCGTGAACAACTTCTCCGATGCGGCAAGCAGCATCGTGTCCTTGATCGGCTTCAAGCTTGCAAGCAGGCCGGCAGATGAAGGCCACCCCTATGGCCATGGCCGCTTCGAGTACCTTGCGGGCCTTGTCGTCGCTGTCATGGTCTGCGCCGTCGGCCTCGAGCTCATCAATTCCTCGGTGAGGAAGATCCTGGACCCCGAGCCTGTCGAGTTCGGCTGGGCCATTGTCGTCGTGCTTCTGGGATCGATTGCCGTGAAGCTCTGGATGGCACACTTCAACAAGCTCGTCGGCAGGAAGATCGACTCCGAGACCCTGCAGGCAACCTCTGTCGACGCCAGAAACGATGTGATAACGACATCTGCCGTCCTTGCCTCGTCTCTCATCTCCTACCTCTGGGGTGTGGACCTGGACGGCATATGCGGCTGCGCTGTCGGCGTCTTCATCCTCGTCTCCGGCGCCCAGCTTGTGAAAGATACGATCAGCCCGCTTCTGGGCCAGGCTCCTTCGGCCGAGTATGTCCAGCACATCCACGACACGATCATGAGCTATCCGGGGGTCCTGGGAACGCATGACCTGATGGTCCACGACTACGGCCCGGGCAGGCAGTTTGCCAGCGCCCATGTCGAAATGCCGGCAGAAGAGTCTGTCATGGAGAGCCACGACACGCTCGACAACATCGAGCAGGACTTCAAGGACAAGGAGGGCCTCATCATCTCCCTCCACCTCGACCCGATCGTGACCGACGACCCTGAGGTCAAGGACCTGAGGAACTGGATTGCCGAGCACGTGAAAACGATCGATCCTGCCATCACGGTCCACGACCTGAGATGCGTCCCCGGCCCTACCCACACGAACGTGATCTTCGACGTCGTGAAGCCGTTCTCGCTCGAGATGTCTGACGAAGAGCTCAAGCGCGAGATCTCCGCTATCGTCAAGTCCCACAAGAAGGATGCGGTGCCAAAGATCACCGTCGACCACAGCTACGTATCGGCCCGCCAATAGAAACCAGCAGAAGGAGTCCATCCATGGGAAGCACGTCCTACAAGGCAAAGCAGATGATCGTGATGCGCCGCGACCTCAAGATGCGCAAGGGAAAGATCGCTGCACAGGCAGGGCATGCCTGCGTCGAGGCCACGCTCATGGCGCTGGCACGCGAAGGCAGGCTCGATGAGGTGCGCGTGCTAAGAGATGAGGACGGCGCCCCCTCCTGGGTGGCGCTCGACCATCCGGAGAGCGACCATACACCGCTTTCCGACTGGTTCGACGCCGGTGTCGCAAAGGTCTGCGTCTATGTGGACTCAGAAGAAGAGCTCCTGGACCTTGCCGCCAAGGGACGCGAACTTGGCTTCATCGTCGCCCTCATCAGGGATGCCGGCTTCACGGAGTTCCACGGCGAGCCGACCTATACCTGCCTTGCCTTCGAGCCGCTCTCAGCCGAAGAGATCGATCCGCTCACAGGGAAGCTTCCGCTCTACTAGAAGCAATTCATCCAGACAGACGAAGGGGACGCAGCTCCAAGTGAACTGCGTCCCCTTCTGCAGCTATCGAAGGTTCTGGATCAGAAGTCTGCGTTGCCCACAGTACGCGGGTGCGGAAGCACGTCGCGGATGTTGTCGACACCCGTGAGATACATCACGAGACGCTCGAAGCCGAGGCCGAAGCCGGCGTGGCGGCACCCGCCATACTTCCTGAGGTCGAGGTAGTAGCGGTACTGGCTCTCGTCCATGCCGAGCTCCTCGATGCGCGCACGGAGCAGGTCGTAGCGCTCCTCGCGCTGGGAGCCACCGATGATCTCGCCGATGCCCGGCACGAGGCAGTCGACCGCAGCGACGGTCTTGCCATCGTCGTTTGCGCGCATGTAGAAGGCCTTGATCTCCTTCGGGTAGTCCGTGACGAAGGTCGGGCGCTTGAAGTGCTGCTCCGTGAGGTAGCGCTCGTGCTCGGTCTGGAGGTCGATGCCCCAGCTTACGGGGTACTCGAACTTGTGGCCTTCCTTCACGGCATCCTCGAGGATCTTGATTGCGTCGGTGTAGCTCACGCGGGCAAAGTCGGAGCTGGCAACATGCTCGAGACGGTCTTTGAGACCCTTGTCGACGAAGCGGTTGAACATGTCGAGCTCATCCGGGCACTGGTCCATGACCGTACGGATCACGAACTTGAGCATGGCCTCGGCGCACTCCATGTCGCCCTCGAGGTCGCAGAATGCCATCTCCGGCTCGACCATCCAGAACTCGGCAGCATGCCTTCTCGTATTCGAGTTCTCGGCACGGAACGTCGGTCCGAACGTGTAGACATCGCCGAAGCTCATTGCGAAGTTCTCTGCCTGGAGCTGGCCGGAGACCGTGAGGTTCGTCGGCTTGCCGAAGAAGTCCTTCGACCAATCGACCGTGCCATCAGGGTTCTTCGGAACATTCGCGAGGTCGAGCGTCGTGACACGGAACATCTCGCCGGCACCCTCTGCATCGGATGCCGTGATGATCGGCGTGTTCACATAGACGAAGCCGCGCTCCTGGAAGAACGTGTGGATGGCATAGGCTGCGACAGAGCGGACGCGGAAGACGGCACGGAAGAGGTTCGTGCGGGAACGGAGGTGCTGCTGCGTGCGCAGGAACTCGCGCGTCGCACGCTTCTTCTGCATCGGGTAGTCAGGAGCAGACGTGCCTTCGACCGTGATCTCGGCAGCCTGGAGCTCGAAGGGCTGTGGACGGTCTGGCGTGAGCGCGAGCGTGCCGGTGACGATAAGCGCTGCTCCCACATTCTGGGACACGATGTTCTGATAGACATCCTCGCCGAGTGCGTCCTTGTTGAGGACGACCTGCAGGTCCTTGAAGCAGCTGCCGTCGTTCAGGACGACGAAGCCGAAGTTCTTCATGTCGCGGATGGAACGGACCCAGCCTGCGCAGGTGACAGAGCTGCCACCGAATGTGTCCGGCTCCTTGTAGAGCTGGGCGATCTTCGTACGGTTCAACGGAAATCCTCCTCAGGGCTCCGGGACGTTATCCCGAAGACACATAGAAGTGCATTCATACCCTGCAAAGCCTATCGCAAATTGAACCATCCTGCACGCTGAGACGTCAGCTGCACAGAGCCTGCCGCACAAAAGACAGGCTGCCTGAGGGAATCTATGCTGTTCTGAGAAGGGAGCCTGTCTACTTTTCGCAGGCTGCCACGAAGGCGTCAGAGAGCGCCATCTCTTCCGGATAGGTGCAGAAGAGCGACTCGGGATGCCACTGCACGCCCCAGACGAAACGCTTTTCCGGCATCCAAGCTGCCTCGATGATGCCATCAGGCGAGGTGCCAGCAACCTCGAAGGCAGGGGCAAGCTCCTTGATGGCCTGATGGTGGCAGGAGTTGACCTCAATCTCCGTCTTCCCCATCGCAGCCTGGATTGGCGTCCCCTCCACGAGCTTCACGCTGTGGACAAGCTTCTCCGGCGTCTCGAACTGGGCATGGTTGAAATCGGTCGCACCCTGGACTTTCACATCCTGCCAGAGCATGCCGCCGAAGGCGACATTGAGCACCTGGATGCCACGGCAGATAGCGAAGATCGGCATGTCGCGTTCGACAGCCTGGCGCACAAGCTCGAACTCGGAGTCATCGCGGTCCTTATGCGGCTCATTCGTGCACTCGAGGCGCTCTTCGCCGTAGCGGGCAGGATCGATATCGTAGCCGCCGGTAAGGAGCAGTCCCTGGCACCCGTCAAGGAGCTCTGACACCTCAGCAGGATCCGTTGGATAGTCGCACATGACAGGAAGCGCACCGGCGCGCCGCACCATCTTCGCGTACTTCATGTTGATGAGCTGATGGCCCTTGTCGGGACCCTGGAAGAGCGACGGTGTGATGCAGACGATCGGTTTCAATGTGCATGCCTCCTTGCATTGGACGGACCTATCCTAGCAAACAGGACTTATCTCCACAGAAGCGTCAGAGCACGCGAAACATGCTCATAATCGGCACGGAAATCATCTCATTTTTGATGGCACTGCTCCTGCTGGCAAGCCGGCTCGACACCCCTCCGCTTCAGGCGTTCGCGGAACTCTGCGAAGGCCTCTTCGCAGGCCGGACCCTTCCTGCAAGATAGTCCTCATAGCCACGGCATATATGTACATGGAACTCCTCTGCGCCCATCCTGCTGCAGTCGATATCTCGCGGTGCGGGAGGCAGCTGCACCTTCATTCTCTGGCCTTCACTTTCGTCCTTTCCATGTTCCATGGCAGCCGCCTTCCGGATGCCGAAGTTCCCATAGCTCCATTCTGCTGCAGCGCAGCGATGCATTCTTGAGACCTGAAGCAGAGTGCAGACAGAACAGGCACCATCTGCTTGTCCGGATGCACCCATCAGAAGACCGCTTACGTGCTAAGGTAGCAGGAGTTTTCCTACATAAGGAGGCAGCTATGGACGGCGCCACGCGCATCGAGCACGATTCCATGGGAGAGGTCGAGGTTCCCGCCTGGGCCCTCTGGGGAGCGCAGACCGAGCGCTCCTACGAGAACTTCAGGATCGGGACGGAGACGATGCCCAAGGGCATCATCCGTGCCTTCGCCCTCCTCAAGAAGGCGGCAGCCCAGGCAAATGCCGAGCTCGGCTGCCTCACAGAAGAGCAGGCCACGCTCATCGGCCAGGCAGCAGATGAAGTCCTGGCCGGCCAGCACGACGACATGTTCCCGCTCAAGGTCTGGCAGACAGGCTCTGGCACCCAGAGCAACATGAACATGAACGAGGTGCTTGCAAACCGTGGCAACCAGATTGCCGGCATGAAGGTGCTCCACCCGAACGATTCCGTGAACCGCTCGCAGTCCTCGAACGACACCTTCCCGACAGCACTCCATATCGCTGCGGTCCTGGCACTCGAAGAGGAGCTCCTGCCAGAGGCCAGAAACCTCGTCGAGACCTTGAAGCGCCTCGAGAAGGAGAACGAAGGCATCGTGAAGAGCGGACGTACGCATCTCCAGGATGCCGTGCCCATCGCCTTCAGCCAGGAGATCTCGGGCTGGCGCGGCCTGGTCGAGGCAGGCATCGAGGACATCGAGGCCTCGCTTCCAGGACTTCTTAAGCTCGCGCTCGGCGGCACCGCCGTGGGTACCGGACTCAATGCCCCAGAAGGCTTCGACAAGCTCGTTGCCTCGAAGGTGGCAGCGCTGACCGGCCAGCCCTTCGTGACCGATCCGAACAAGTTCCATGCCCTGACCGGCAAGGATGCCATCGTCTTCAGCCACGGCGCCGTGAAGGCTCTGGCTGCGAACCTCATGAAGATCGCAAACGACGTGCGCTGGCTTGCCTCGGGCCCCAGGCTTGGCTTGGGCGAGATCACGATCCCTGCGAACGAGCCCGGCAGCTCCATCATGCCTGGCAAGGTGAACCCGACCCAGTGCGAGGCAGTCACGATGGTCGCCGTCCAGGTCATGGGCAACGATGCCGCTATCGGCTTTGCGGCCTCCCAGGGCAATTTCGAGCTCAATGTCTTCATGCCCGTCATCGCCTACAACTACCTCCAGTCGGTGAGGCTCCTGGCCGATGCAATCCATTCGTTCGATATCCACTGCGTCTCAGGCATAGCTGCAAACAGGGACAAGATGCAGAGCAATTTGCATAATTCCCTGATGCTCGTGACGTGCCTGAACCCTTATATTGGATATGAGCGGGCTGCGAAAGTGGCCCACAAGGCGTATGCAGAAGGGACTTCGCTGAAGGATGCCTGCCTTGCGCTTGGCTATCTCACGGCGGAGGAATTCGACAAGGTCATGAGACCTGAGGAGATGGTTTAGCACCATGGACGAAACCAGCAGGAAGAGCCTGGAGCTCCACGAGAAGCTCCATGGCAAGATCGAGGTCGTTGCCCGCGCCAAGGCTGAGACCAACGAGGATCTGGCGCTGCTCTATACGCCGGGTGTCGCTGAGCCCTGCCGCCAGATCCAGGCAGACTACCAGAAGTCGTGGGAGCTCACGCGCCGCGGCAACCTCGTCGCCGTCATCACCGACGGCACGGCAGTGCTGGGCTTGGGTGACATCGGACCTGCCGCCGGCATGCCCGTCATGGAGGGCAAGTGCCTCCTCTTCAAGGAGTTCGGCGATGTCGATGCCATTCCTCTGTGCGTCGATACCCACGATGTGGACAAGTTCGTCGAGACCGTCTATCTGATCTCCAAGTCCTTCGGCGGCATCAACCTCGAAGACATTGCCGCACCGCGCTGCTTCGAGATCGAGAAGCGCTTGAAGGAGATGTGCGACATCCCCGTCTTCCATGATGACCAGCACGGCACCGCCATCGTCACGGCCGCCGGCCTCATCAACGCCCTCAAGGTCACGGGCAAGCAGAAGGGCAGCCTCAAGATCGTCATGTCCGGTGCAGGCGCAGCAGGCATCGCTATCGCCACGCTCCTCATCCACATGGGCTTCGGCGACGTTATCCTGACCGATCGCCATGGCGCCATCTATGAAGGCAGGGACAACCTGAACCCCGTCAAGGAAGAGATTGCCAAGATCTCGAACAAGAATCATGAAGAGGGCACGCTCGCTGATGTCATCAAGGGTGCCGACATCTTCGTCGGCGTCTCGAAGCCGGGCCTTCTCACGAAGGACATGGTCGCTTCCATGAACAATGGCATCGTCTTCGCCTGCGCGAACCCGACGCCTGAGATCATGCCAGACGAGGCGCTCGCAGCTGGCGCCAAGGTCGTCGCAACCGGCCGCTCCGACTTCCCGAACCAGATCAACAACGTCCTCGTCTTCCCGGGCATCTTCAAGGGCGCCCTCAAGGCCCGCGCCTCCCAGATCACGGAGGACATGGAGGTCGCCGCTGCCGAGGCTATCGCAGGACTTGTGCCGGAGGACAAGCTCGCTCCCGACTACATCATCCCGTCTGCGCTCGACAAGAGCGTCGCAGATGTCGTCGCAAAGGCTGTCGCCGACCGCGCATAGGCAAGAAGCTCCAGACATGCTGAGGGGAGCCCGGACGCGCAGGTCCGGGCTCCCCTCTTTTCTGTCTGTCCTGCCTTCTAGTACGCGACTTCGCAGGGGATGCCAAGCTTCTCGACCTTGGCAGCGATAGCATCAAGCACCTCGGGCGCCGCCTTCTGAAGGCCTGGAAGCGCCGTCTCGCGGGCGATCGTGTAGATCATGGCCTCCTCCGGCTTGATACGGGCAAGCGCGTCGAGCCACGGATCTACGAGTTCGGGCACCGTGTCGTCGATGTGCACGCCGTCCACATCGCCTGTGAGGAAGATCGTCTGGACGATGGCATGGCCTTTGAAGGAAGCGATTGCATCGATTACAGCCTCCGCGTCGTAAGGGATGTGCGGCCTGTCGACGAGGCGGATGAACTCGGGGTCGACCGAGTCGAGCTTCAAGATATTCATGTCCACCTGCTCGAGCGCCTCATGCACCTTCGGCACCGCAGCAAACGTCGCATTCGAGAGGACGGCAATCTTTGCCTTCGGGCAGAAGCGGTCGCGAAGCGCACGCGCACGCTCCACCATCTCCGGGAACTCGGGGTTCTCCGTCGGCTCGCCGTTTCCGGCAAGCGTGATTGCGTCGGGCACGGTGCCGTCACAGGCAAGCTCGGCGAGGCGCTCCTCCAAGGCGCGCGCAATCTCTTCTGCCTTCGGGAAGGGCGTTGCCGTATGCCTCAGCTCGTTCGTGCCAAGCTCGCAGTAGATGCAGTCGAACGTGCAGTGCTTGCCGTCGAGCGGATTCATGTTCACGCCGAGCGAAAGGCCAAGCCTGCGGCTATGCACCGGCCCATAGACATGCGTGCGGTTCAGGAATGTGCTCATATATGCCGCTCCCCTCAAGCGGATAGATCTGCGACAGCTCCAGTCTAGTCCGTTCAGGAGCTAAGGCTAGTCCTTCGGGAAGACCCCGAGGCCACGCGACACGATCGTGATGAAGTCCTGGACGTTCGCGACGATCGTCGTGGCAGAAAGGGAGCCTCTGTCCTGCAGCTTGTTCAGGACGAACTCGGCCGCATCGACGGCGTAGAGATAGACGGGACGCACCGTGCCATCCGGCAGCACACGGAAGCTCGGGGTGATGTTTCCCGTCGCAATCGTATGGAGCATCGTCGCGAGACAGATGACCGTCGTGGATTGGCGGATGAGGTTCCTCATCTGCGTCTGGCCCTCATAGGCATCTGCAATGACCTCAGGGAGCGGTCCGTCATCGCGGATCGAGCTTGTGAGCACGAACGGGACATTGTTCTTCACAAGGCCATACATGATGCCGTTATCGACATGCTGGTCCTCGATGAACTGCGGAATGGAGCCGGACCTCCTGACGCGGTTGATCACATCGAGGTGGTTGTGGTGTCCTGAGGGCTGGCACTTCTGCGTATAGATGTCCTGGCCAAGCGCCGTATGGAGGGTCGCTGCCTCGAGGTCATGGGTCGCAAGCGCGTTTCCTGCAAGCACGCCGTTCACATACCCCGCGTCGATCATGGCCTGCATGGCACGGCGGGCATCGTAGTCGAAGGCAAAGGCCGGACCCATGACCCAGAGCACGAAGCCGTGGTCATGCTCATAGCGCAGAAGGTCGACCAGCTTGTCGTAGTCCCTTGCATAGGAGGTCTCGCGGCTCCTGCCCTGGCGGAACACGAACTCGCCTGCGTCCTCATCGTCTTCTCCGGACGAGAAGCCCTTCGTATGCACGAGGATGCCTTCAGAGCCATCCTCGGTGCGTCCAATCACGATCTTCTGCCCTGCCTTGAGGTTCCTGTTTTCGACGACGTCGAGCGAGCCATCCGGGCAGACGACGACCGAAGAGTCCATCCTGCTCTCCTGGGCAAGCACCCATTTGCCGCCGAGCTTGAAGTACTCGGGATACATCGAGGTGCTGTGGAAGCCTTCAGGAGCGACGCCGTCCTTCATGACACGGGCAGTTGTGGCATCGGGTGCCTGGCGGAGCTTCGGATCTGTGAAATCGGGCTCATGGTAGGCAGGCAGGACGAAGGACATGGCTGGCTCCTTTGAAGAGTTGGGATGGTAGCTTGGGCTCCCTGCCATTATTGGATATGCAAGGGATGCGCCATTGACAGGAAACCGCCAAACGAATGCACGGTCAAGCATCTCTCAGGCTTGTAACATTTCCATGCGCAAGCTGTAACCAAAGCCGCATGCCCGCAATATTCTCCCCATTTTCCGACATCCAGGCAGCATGAAGCTGAATGGAGGCTGCCTGCCAGATGACGGACAGGCAAGCTGCGCCCCCTGCACCCCAGAAGGCAAGGTCTCTCCGATCTGCCCTATGCCCCATTTCCCTCAGACAGAAATATTGGATAACAGCTGCCAAATTCTCCAGGCAGTTCCATGCCTGCCATCTGCGTTTCAGCCATGAGAATTAATGGCTGTCCTTTTTGTCGAGAACGTCCATAGCTCTATGCAAGGCCCAGACAAGCTTCTAGAATATTCCGAGTTCATTCTCAGGATTTTGGCAGGCACGACGGAGCATAGGTGCAAGGAAGACGACACACCACACCGACACCGCGCCAGAGCTCGAGAAACACAGCACAACGCAGCACGAACCGCAGCTATAACCGAACAGACACAAGCTCTCGCGCATATGCCCCGAAACCGTACACCGCTTCGGGGCGGCCTTCGTATGCCGCAGAACCGCATGCCCGCACATCGCGTCCCTCTGCCCAGAGGCCCTCTGCTGCGTCCCAGAGATACCAGGCAAGCGCCCGGACCTCGTCAGCTAGAGGCTCCTACACGCCCCGCCCTTACGGAAGCACCAGCGCGACGTCTGCACGCAGCACCTCTTCTGCCAGGAGCACTGCTCCGCGGAGCTCCAGCAGCCGCTATGCCGCAACGTCGAGGAGCGCATCCGGCTTCCAGCAGGCACGTCCGGCACCGCGTCCGCGCGGCACCCGTCCCGATGACAGGCATATGAGGCGCCCAGCACAGAGGCGCCGTCACATCTTCCCGTTTGCCCTCTTCATCGCCCTCATCGTTATCGGCGTCGCAATCGTCGTGGTCTTCACCGACCCGAGCTTCAAGGCAGCAGAGATCGTCGAGAATGCTGTGAGTGATGTCACAAACACGGATGCAGATGACACCTCCGACATCCAGACGGCAGCAGGCGATGGCTCCTATCCGATTTCTGGCACCGTGAGCCTGGCGGTCGACAAGTCGCGCTTCCTCTACAGCAATCCGTATGACTGGTCGAATCTCACGACCGATGCCAACGGCAACTTCATCTACGTCGGGACAGCATCTGACGGCTCCGATGTCACGCTCTCGCGCGAAGGCATCGATGTCTCCGAGCACAACGGCACAATCGATTGGGTGAAGGTCAGGGCAGATGGCATCGACTATGCAATCATCCGCATCGGTGCCCACGGCACAGCGAACGATGCAATCGTCGTCGACGACTCGTTCTCGAGGAACCTTGCCGGTGCCAAGGAGGCAGGACTCGGCGTCGGTGCCTACTTCTACTCCCAGGCAACGACAGAAGACGAGGCCGTGACCGAGGCGAAGTTCGTGCTCGAGCAGCTGAATGGCGCCCAGCTCTCCTACCCCGTCATCTTCGACTTCGAGCCGGTCGTGGGAGACCGTGCCTTTGGCCTGACGACCCAGGAGCGCACGAGCATCGCTGCTGCCTTCTGCAGCACGATCGAGGATGCCGGCTACAAGGCTGCCATCTACTGCAGCTCCTCCGACCTCACGAACATGTACAACCTCGACAGACTGTCCCAGTACGGATTCTGGATGGCGCAGTACTCCGCCACGCCGACGACAAGCGTCGCCTTCACGATGTGGCAGTACACGAACACCGGCACCGTCAATGGCATCCAGGGCAGCGTGGATCTGAACATCGACCTCACGCCGGCACTCCAGGCGGCAGAAGGAGAGTTGGACCTCTGATGGCAGAGACGATAGACATCTATAACGCAGACGGCACGAAGACCGGCGAGACGGCTTCTCGTGGCACCTTCCTGGCTCCGGGCCGCTACATGCTCTATGTCCTTGCCCTCATAGAAGACCCTTCGGGCCGCATCCTCATCACCCAGCGCGCGCTTGACAAGAAGTGGGCTGCCGGCTGGTGGGAAGTCACGGGCGGCGGCGTGCGCTCAGGCGAGACCTCGCTTGAAGCCGTGACCCGCGAAGTGAAGGAAGAGGTCGGGCTCGATGTGCCCCAGGACGCCACGCCCATCTGGCGCTATAAAAACGACGATGCCGAGCGCGGAGACTCCTATATCGTCGACATCTACCATCTGCACCTCGACTTCACGCTCGCAGATGTGAAGCTCCAGGAGCGCGAAGCCACAGCGGTCCGCCTTGCCACAAGAGACGAGATCAGGGCACTCGCCGATGAGGGGATCTTCCTGCACTACAGGCGCCTGAGCCAGGCACTTGCTGCAGAGAAGGAAGCCTAGTCCTCCTTCTCAGGGTACCTGTTGATATGGATATGGGGCCTGTCCTCGTAGCCGTGATAGTCCCCGAAATAGACGAAATAGTCTGCCACCTCATCTGCAAGCGACTGGTCATGCGTCGCGACGATGAGGGTCTTGCCTGCTGACTTGAGACTCTTGAGGAACCCGAGCAGCCATTCGCGCGACTTCTGGTCAAGTCCGCTCATCGGCTCATCGAAGCAGTAGGCATCCGGGTTCATCGAGAGCACGGAGGCGATAGCGACCTTCTTCTGCTCTCCTCCCGAAAGCGTCCAGGGAGCGCGCTCCTTGAGGTCCTCGATCTTGAGGAGATGCATCACATCGTTCACGCGCTGCTCCACCTCGGAGCTGGAAAGCCCCATCTGCCGGGGTCCGAAGGCTATCTCCTCCTCGACACTTGCACAGAAGAGCTGGGAGTCCGAGTCCTGAAAGATGAAGCCGACCCTCTGGTGGAGCCGCTTCGAGAAGAGCGGATCTTTCATGCTCTTGCTATCCACGACCTCGCCGTCGAAGCGATAGGTGCCTTCTGCCGGGAAGATGAGGCCGCACATGGCTTTGAGAAGAGTCGATTTGCCGGAGCCGTTGTCCCCCATCAGCACGACCGAATCCCCCGCATCGATCGTGAGGTCGATATGCGAGAGCACCGGTCTGTTCTCATAGGCAAAGCAGAAGTCATCGAAGACCATGAGGGGATGGCCAGGATGCAGATCATGGGGATGGTGGAGCACTTGCGGATGCTTCGAGGTATGGGTCATTGAGATCCTTTCTGGTTCTGAGCCATCTTACCTCAGACACAGATCGGTCAGAGCGGCCAATATCTCCCTTGGATATCTGGATATCGGCATTTCCTGGAAGCCTGCCCGCCCGCACGTATGCTACGCTTCATGCACTTTATGCACATTCGCCCTTCTGAAAGCCATGCCATGGTCTTTGCTTCAAAGAATCGCTCATCCGTATTTCCAGAGATCCTCGCCGTCGCCTGGCCTGTCATGCTCTCCTATGTCGCTGTCGGCCTTGCCTGCGGCGTGCTCGCCGACCAGGCGGGCATGAACGGACTCGAGTGCTTCCTGCTCTCCGCTACCTATCTCTCGGGATCGGGGCAGTTCATGATATCGAACCTCTGGCTCCAGGGAACGCCCATCGCCTCGCTTGCCATCTCCGTCTGTGCCGTCTCCTCGCGCTTTGCCCTCTATTCGGCATCGCTCGCCCCTGCCTTGGCCCGCTTCTCGAAGCGCGAGTCTCTGGCCATTGCCTCGACCTATACCGAGGAAGCTTACGGCATCACCCTGGGCAAGCTCGCAGAGGGCAACACCTGGTCTTTCCGCCATGCCTTCACACTCGATATCATCCTGCTTCTGACCTGGTCAGTATCTGTCGCTGCCGGTGCTGTCATAGGAAGCGCCGCCAATATACCTACGGCGGTCGCATCGTTTGCAATGACAGGCCTCTTCATCTATCTGCTGTCGGGACAGCTGAAGGACAGGACCTCCGTCATCGTGGCTCTGGCAGCAGCGCTTTCTGTCTTCCTTGCAAAGTCCGCAGGGGCAGCAGGCGCCGCCGTGCCCATAGCGGCACTCGTCGGCGTTGCCGCAGGCCTCATCGCAGCAGCTGTAAGGAGGGACCAGGCATGAGCACGACCGACTTTCTGGTCATCTGGCTTGTCTGCTCTGCCTTCATCTTCTGCTGCCGCGTGCTTCCCGTGGCACTCCTCCAGGGCAGGAGCCTTCCTCCCCGCGTCGAGGAGGCGCTGAGCTATATTCCGACCGCGGTCTTTGCAGCCCTTGTGGCAAACGACCTGCTCTCGCCCACGATGTTTGCCTCAGGTGTCTGGCCTGGCCTCATGCCGCTGCTGGCATCTGCTGTCGTCTGCCTTATCGCTGCCAAGACGAAGTCCATGCTCTGGTGCTGCGTCGGCGGCATCGCCGCCTATATCGCGCTGTCGCTTCTCTGAGCTGCAAGAAGGGCTGCGACGATGTCCTTCGTCTTCTGGTAGGTGCCTGGCATCTTCGACTCGCGGGGTCCTGCGACATTGAGCGTCAAGCCCAGCATATCGAGGCCACGGAGCCAGCCAAGCGCGGCCGCTGCTTCGTCCTCGATGTTGTCGCCTTCAAGCACGAGCACAGGACGCCCGAAGCGTTCTGCAAAGATCTTTGTCATCTCCGTCCCGCTCAGGGGCTCAAGCCCTCCCGGCGAGACGATCAAGGTCGCATGGGCGTCGCGCACATTCCAGGCCGTACGCTCCACATAGCCGGGAGCATGGCCTTCCTGGAGCTCGGGGTAGAGCTTCATGAGACCTGGTGCCTCGGGGAAGTCCTCTGCCAAGCCACCCGGCGGGCACCACCCGCAGATGGGGACGCCAGCCTCGCGTGCGGCATCAAGGCCTCCTCGGTCGGCTCCGGTCTGGCCTCCCGAGCGCACCTGAGAGATGAGCGGCATCTTCGCTATGACCCGCGATGCTTCTGCCTGCTGCTTGCCGCGGTAGTCCTTGCCCGTCGGATCTGCGGTGATAGCACGTTCCCACTCCGTGCGCGTGATGCGGCTCACCTCGAGGCCATGTGTCTTGCCCATAAGGTCGAGTGAGCAGTCCTGGTGGTGATGGAACGTGAGATGCGCCTTCTTCTGCACAGCAGCGCTTGCCGGGTTCTCCGTATAGCTGGCTGCCCAGAGTGCAGAGAGGCCCAGGTCCAGGAAGGCATGGCGCTCAAGAGCCTGGACGGCCTCCGTCATGTAGCCGGCATTCCAGTAGGGCTTTGCAATCCAGTAGCCGAGCTCTGCCTCATCTGCCGCAATCGGGACATCCTTGTCCTCCTTCCTGAGGCTGATGGCACCGACGGGCGCATCCGGCGTCCTGGAGGCACGCAGGCATATCGCATAGCACTCCGGCTTCATAAGGACAGACTCGAGCGCTGCCGCAGAATCCGCGGGCGTTCTGTGGGGTGGCCAGCCGCAGGGGATGCCGATGGCAGGGTCGGAGGCAGCAGCAAAGAGCGCATCGGCATCGTCCTTCCTCCAGGGGCGAAGCGTCAGGCGTTCGGTCACGATCGGTTCAGGCCACATCATATCTCTCATGGCTCCTCAAGCATCAGGGCAGCAGAGCTGCCGGAAGTGTCACAATCTCAGCCTACCCGAAATGCAGGGAAATCATGACAGAGAGCGATGCAGCGCCTGGGCGCTCCCTTCTTCCCACGTCTCACATGCTCGCAAGCAGCACGGAGACAAGGAAGGCAAGCTGTGCTGCGCTGTTCGTCCCCTGCTCCTTCCAGTTGCTTGCGCTGTCGAGCTGGTCTGATGTGCGGGCAAAATGGACCATGAGGCAGATGAGGGCTGCCCAGACAAGCGTGAAGGGAAGGCTTGGGAGCTCGAGCATGCGCAGTATCAGCGCACCTGCTGCATCGCGCTGCACGATGAGGCCGATTGCCATAAGCAGGAAGCTAAGAGGCATTACAGAGCGCATCTGGCGGGACAGAAGAAGGATATTCCTGTGGCCCAAGGCCATCACGAGCTTCCAGGCGACCTTCAAGGCTCCTGCTGCGAAGGCAATAGAGGCGCCGAGGACGAAGAGCGGGCTCTGTATGGCACGGCCCATGGAGATGGTAGCCAGGCAGAAGAGCACGACCGGCACGGCATCCTCAAGCGCAAGCGTCACCGTGAAGCCCTCGGGCATCTCTGCGTCCGGCAACACCTTTCCCTGTTTCTGCTCCATAACCCTTCCGCCTTCCTGAAACACGCATCTGCGGGTACGGAACAAGCATATACTTGATAGCTCGTTAAGGCATGCAACCGATTCAAATCAGGAGGCTCCATGAGCATCTGGACACTCTTCTTGATCGGCCTCGTCGTGAGCTCGATTGGCTTCCACAAGTTCGTCTGGTTCATCTCGCTTGGCTACGGCTTCTCCATGGCAGCGATCGGTGTGGCGCTGACCGTCTTTGCAGCGGCCACTCCTGCCACCTCGCCTGTCCTCTTCCTGATGGCAGGGCTCATGGTGTTCTATGGGATGAGGCTTGGCCTCTATCTCCTCATCCGAGAGCGCAGGAGCAAGGCCTATAACCATGTGATGAAGACGCAGGTGAATGACGGCTCTGGGCTCTCGCTTCCCATCCGTATCCTCATCTGGGCAGTCTGTGCGCTCCTCTATGCTGCCGAGGCCTCCCCTATCTTCTTCCGCATCGCGAATGGGGCAGCTGCCGACGTCTCGACCTATATCGGTGCTGTCTTGATGCTCTCAGGCATCGTCCTCGAGTCTGCTGCCGACCTCCAGAAGAGCGCCCAGAAGAAGGTCAACCCCAGGCGCTTCTGCGACAAGGGGCTCTACTCCTTCGTGCGCTGCCCGAACTATCTCGGCGAGGTCCTGACCTGGACAGGTGTCCTCATCTCCGGTCTCACGGCACTCGAAGGGCCATTCCAGTGGATCTTTGCCCTTGCAGGCTATCTCGGTATCGTCTACGTGATGTTCGGCGGCGCCCGCAGGCTCGAGCTCAGGCAGAACAGGAACTATGGCAAAGACCCCGAGTATCAGGCCTATGTGAAGAAGACGCCGATTCTTATCCCCTTCATCCCGCTCTACAGCGTGGCCAATGTCACGTGGCTCAAGGGCTAGCTGCGCATCCCCGATATGCACCAAGAATGAGACAGGTCCCGGCTGCATCTTCCTGCAGCCGGGACCTGTGCTCTCGTGCTTCCTGTTCGGACAGCTGGCAGCTATGCCTGAGCCTTCGGAGCATCTGCCTTCTTGTCCGTGCGTGACGGATGGAGGAAAAGCGCGAGCGCTGCAATGCAGACGGCATTCGCCGCCAGGCTGATCGGGTAGACAAGCATGATTGTGCGGAAGGTCGGATCTGCCGGGAAGACGAAGGCAATCCAGAAGAAGCGGATGCCGCAGATAACGACAGAAGTGATGATGGCAGGAACGACGGAGATGCCGAAGCCGCGGAGGTAGCCACTTGTGACCTCGTAGAGCATCGAGAATACGTAGGACGAGATGATGATCGAGATGCGTGTATAGCCGAGCTCTATGACCTCCGGGTCGCCGTTGAAGAGGGCGATCATCTGATGGCCGAAGATGAGGACAAGGACGATGACCGCGATGTCTGCGATGAAGCCTTCGGCGAGCGAGACCTTGAAGACGGAGCGGCAGCGCGCAAGCTGGCGGGCGCCATTGTTCTGGCCGACGAACGTCGTGCAGGCCTGGCTGAAGGAGTTCAGGAGGTTGTAGACGACCGACTCAATCGAGATGCCGGCGCTCGATGCTGCCATGACGGTGGTGCCGAGACTGTTGATGGCAGACTGGATCACGATGTTCGCAAGCGAGAAGACGGCACTCTGGATGCCTGCAGGAAGGCCGATGCGCACGATCTGGGCAGCCGAGCGGCCGTCCCAGTGGAGCTTCGAAGGCTCCACCCTGATGGGCGAGTCGATTTTCAAGAGCCGCACAAGCAGGATGAGTGCACTCGCAAGATAGCAGAGATCGGTTGCAAGCGCAGATCCCACAACAAACCAGCCGAAGACGCCGATGAAGAGGTAGCCGAAGGCCACATTGAGAAGGGCTGCGATAGCAAGGGCCTGGAGCGGCAGACGGGTGATGCCCACCGAGCGGAAGATGGCCGCTTCGAGATTGTAGAGCAGGATGGCAGGAAGCGCGAGGAAATAGACACGCAGGAACAGCACTGCCTCGCCAAGTGTCTCTTCAGGCACAAGCAGGAGCCTGAGCAGAGGCTCTGCGGCAACCTCTCCAACGATGGTCATAGCAACGCCCACAAGGGTCATGAGCATGGAGGTATGCACGGCCTTCGTGACCGCATCCTGGTCGCGCCTGCCGATAGCAGTGGCAATCGTCACGTTGGAGCCAAGGGCAATGCCGACAAAGAGGCCAATCAGGAGGCCAGAGATCGGCGTGTTCGAGCCGACGGCAGCCATGCCGAGGGTGCCCATATCGCCCGAGAGCCTTCCTACCATCATCGTGTCAATCAGGTTCGAGAGCTGCTCCAGGATGCCTGTGGCTGCAACCGGAAGGGCAAAACGCAGGACCGATGTCCAGAGATTGCCATGAAGGATATCGATCGGCTTTGCCGTTCCCCGAGAAGCTACCATAGGATCCTTTCGCTCAACATGCATGCCCCGCCCCTTCCCCATCCTGTGCAGAGCACAGCCAGGGCCGGGTGGCGCTATGGAAATGGAATGAGTCCATTATCGTCCTCGTGCAGGAGAACATATGGCAGAGGACTGCTCTCCATAAAGAGAGCGAGCTGCAGATGAACTTCCCGAACCGATGCCAGACGGCAGCGACGGCTGCCGTTTGTCGAACATATGTACTCTTCAAGCAGATGAAACGGCTTTCCCCTGCCGTCAGATTTGCATAGGCAATATCATTTCATTGACAAGAACATTTGTTCTTGTTCGTACCTAGACAATCATGCAGCAGCATGCGGGACAGACAGGGGCTGCTCCAATCGAAAGAAAGGAAAAGCCATGGTGAACATCGAAACCGTCATACGTCTCGCAGGAATCCTTATCGCAGCTACAGACCTCGGAATCTGGTTGGGCTACCATATCGGACGAAGAGGAAAATAGCCGCCCCCGCTTAAGCGGAAACGGCCACTCTCCAAACTCTAAAAAAGTGCAAGGAGCGGCTTTGGGCCCGCTGCCACGGGTGCCGTCCGTCCCCTATTCTACTGCATATGCCCGATGATTCTGGCAACGCTCCATCTCAAAACCAGCTTGGCCAGCTTCATCCATGCGATGCCGAGGAATAATCCTGCAGATAGGTCAAGCCCGCCAGTTGAGCATCACAGAGAGGCCACAGGGCCTGCTGCATAGAATCCCACCTCAGGCTCAGGCCTCGTGCCATGAATCCGCAGGCAATACGTCAGCGTATTGCGTATCACACACCCGCCTCATTCTGCTGCGGGCACGGGCCGCATCGCCCAGCGCCGCCTCAAACAGCCAGAAATCCCCTGTTTCGCATGCAGCATCAAGATACACAGCTCCGTCATCCTCAGCCACGAGATGCTGCATCATAGAGCGAGGCCTCTCTTGCTGGCTGTTCCGCTTCGCTTTGCATCGTGCAGGCATCTCCCTATCTCGCAGATCCTTCCTTCTGCAGCAATCCCCACGCAAGGCACCCGGCATCTCTGCTTATCGCATGCAGCCAGCAAGGCCGGGAACAACGGCCACGGAGCGGGGTCCCATGCAGGGCACATCAATCATCTCTGGCCAGCTCCAATCTGAGTGCCTGTATTCTGGTCTCTATCTCCTTGATGACAGAGACATAGGTCTCGTCCGACTTCCCGGTCGGGTCTTCGAGCCCCCAATTCTCGTCGAATGGCCTGCCAATGAAGGGGCACCCTACATTGCATCCCATGGATATCGCGATATCCGGCGCAGGTATCTCCGCTATGGCCTTGGGATGCTGGGTCTTTTCCATATCGATGCCATAAAGCTCCTTCATGATGCGTGCCGCATCAGAGTCGATATGGGATTTCGTCTCTGTTCCTGCCGAGCAGCTCTCGAAGACATCAGAGGCAAGGAGCCTGCCCAGTGCCTCTGCAATCTGGCTTCGGCATGCGTTGTGCACGCAGATGAATGCTACCTTCGGCTTTCCCATGGCACGAACCAGCTTCCTCTCCAGATTTCCGTCTCGGCGACTCGTGAAGCCCTAGCAACGCAGATCTCCATGATACCGAGCATCTGCATGCCATGGGACAGCTCTCCCGAACGGACGCCTGCGCCAAATTGGCCGTATATTACTTGATGAGCAATCAGTCCTCCTGCCATCTGCCAGCTTATTAGCAACAGTTAACTCATCGGCAGGAGGCCTCTCATGCATGAAGCTGGACATACATTTCTCGCACGTCTCGGCAAGACGAAGCTCCGTCCCGGCGGCATCGACGCCACGAACTGGCTTGTCGAGAAGGCTGGCATCGGTCCCGATACGAAGATTCTGGAAGTGGCCTGCAACATGGGCACGACCATGATCATGCTTGCAAAGAAGTATGGGTGCAGCGTCACCGGACTCGATCTCGACGAGAAGGCGCTCGCAAAGGCCAGGGAGAATATCGAGAAGAATGGCCTTGCAGACAGCCTCCAGGTCGTTCAGGCCAGCGCCTTCGAGCTCCCCTTCGAGGATGCCTCCTTCGACATTGTTATCAATGAGGCCATGCTCACGATGCTCACAGGCGACAGCAAGGACAGGGCTCTTACCGAGTATGCGCGGGTACTCAAGCCCGGCGGCGTCCTTCTGACCAAAAGCGCGGCGCAAGCCCCTTCCTTCAGGCATGGGGTCAAGCCGCGCATCGCCGTCAGGTGATAGCTATCTGCAAGTGGTATAATGCCCGCATGGAATGCAAGAGCAGCGACAGCGTCGTCTACAGCTGCAAGTGCCACGTGGTCTTCTTCCCGAAGTACCGCAGGCCGGTGCTGGTGGACGGCGAGGACGAGCGCCTCAAGGAGATATCGCTGGAGGTGGCGGACGAGATGGGCTTCGACATCATCGAGATGGAGGCCATGCCCGGCCACGTCCACATGCTCTTGGAGGCAGGCCCCCAGCTGGGGATCCACAGGGCCGTCAAGCGCATCAAGGGCAGGACCAGCCACGACCTGAGGGCTGGGTTCCCCTGGCTCGGGGCCCGCATCCCTGCGCTATGGACCAGCAGCCATTCCGTCTCCGCCGTGGGAGGGGCGCCCTTGGCAGTCGTCAGGCAATGCATCGAGAACCAGAAGAGCGTGTAGCCATGGAAAGGGCCTACGAGATCCGCATCTACCCCAACGCCGCCCAGCGCGAGCTTGTCGAGCGCACCTTCGGCTGCGCCAGGTGGGTCTACAACAGGTGCCTCGAGACCAGGAAGGCCGAATACGAGAGGACCGGGAGATCGCCGTCGGTCCACCAGCTCCAGAAGCTCGTCACGGCCTGGAAAAGGACGGATGCACCCTGGCTTGCCGAGGTGGACTCCCACGCGCTCCAGCAGGCGGCCGTGAACCTGGGGAGGGCCTTCGATGGGTTCTTCCGCTGCTGCAGGGCGGGCGGGAAGCCCGGATATCCGCGCTTCAAGTCGAAGCGGGACACGAGGCAGTCCTACCGCACCAACTGGGGAATCTCGGTGCCGGATGCCCGGCACGTGAGGCTTCCGAAGCTCGGCCTGGTGAGGGCACGAGTGAGCCGCCCCGTCGAGGGGCGCGTCCTCAACGCGACCGTGAAGCGCGTGCCGAGCGGCAAGTACTTCTGCGTGCTCACGTGCACGGACTGTCCGAAGCCCGATATTCCCGAAGGGCGCATCGAGGTCCTGGGCGTGGACGTGGGCATCCGCTGCCTCATGGCCCGCTCGGACGGGAATGCGATCGCAAATCCCAGGAGCCTTGCCAGATCGGAGAGGAAGCTGGCGCAGGCGCAGAGGAGGCTCTCGAGGAAGAAGAAGGGCTCCAGAAGACGCGCCAAGCAGCGCGCAAGGGTCGCCCGCGTACACGAAAAGATAGCCAGCCAGAGAAAAGACGCCCTGCACAAGGCCACGACCGAGGCGGTGCGCGAGAGCCAAGCCATCGCCGTCGAGGACCTGAACGTCAGGGGGATGGAGAAGAACCGCCGCCTGGCCAAGTCCGTCGCGGATGCCTCCATGTCCGAGATGGCCCGCCAGCTGGAGTACAAGTGCTCCTGGTACGGGCGAAGGTTCGTGAAGGTCAGCAGGTTCTACCCGTCGAGCAAGACCTGCTCTGCCTGCGGACAGGTCAATCAGGCGGTCGTGCTGGGCGTGGAGGCATGGACCTGCCCCGCATGCGGGTGCCGCCACGACCGCGATCTCAATGCGGCCTTGAACATCGCGCGGGAAGGAGCGCGGCTTCTAAATGAAGCAGACGGTACCGCAGGGCTTGCGGGAACCGGGGACGCGAAAGCGTCCCGAACGCTCGTGGAGCAGGCGTAAGACCAGCTTCCGCCGCAAGGCGGAGGAAGGCTATCTGCGTCGAAGCGAGAATCCCCCAGCTTCAGCCGTGGGGAGTGTCAACCAGGATGTCTGCTTCCGCTGCGACGATACAGCAGAGCAGAAGGAGCTCAGGGCAGGACTCAGCCGTGCCATCAACGTGAATGTGGAGCCCCTCACCAGCGATGGCCGGAAGAGCAGGATCGAGTCGCACGGCTTCGCGACAGAGCAGAAGGTGGGAGCCATGACGGTGATGGATCCGGAAGGCATGATCCGCGACGAAGGCGTGGAAGGCGCCTTGAAGATCATGTTCAATGCGATGAAGCAGGAGAACCATGAGATGTTCTCGAACATGTTCCGCTTCTTCAACTCCCACAAGGACGAGCTCGGTTACGTCGCGAACTTCAGCACAAAGCCGCTTGCAGGAGCTGGCGCAGCATAGTCTTCGGAAAGCCGCTGCGTACGAATAGGAGCTCTCTGCCACACACTCTGGCAGAGAGCTCCTTCTGCTCTTTGGCACCTCTGAAACGGGCTCTTTAGGCCGTCTCCTGCAGCCTCGCGAGATAGGCAAGAGATGTCTCAAACGTCTCGGGCGTTCCGTTCTCGACAATGCAGGGAATGCTTCGCCCGGTGCCTTTGGCCCAGCGCACGAAGGGAGCATAGTCGAAGCTGCCCGTAACGCCAGCGCCATAGCATTCAAGCCTGCTTCCGGACCCGTCGCACCAGCCTGCCTTCTCCTCGTTCCCGATGACGCGGAAGTCCTTTGCATGGAGAACAGAGATGCGCTCCCCCAGAAGCGCAAGCTCGCGCTCGGATTGGACAGCAGCATCCTCGAGCATTGTGGGATGCAGGAGCGAGACGGGGTCCAGGATGATAGAGACAGCCGGATCTCCTGCCTCGTCCAGCACCTTGCGCGCACGCTCAGGCGTCGAGGCTGCCTCGTTCCAGCCAGGCTCTATAGCAAGGCGCGACCCTTCGTCCTCGACGAGTGCTGCGGCACGCTTGACCTCACGTGCCAGCTCATGGAGTGCCTCATCGGTTGTACGTGCCTCTGTGATCTGGTTCTTCGGATCGGGACGTCCGCATTCGGTGCCGACGACAGAGGCGCCAAGCACGCGGGCAAAGCGGCCTGAGGCTTCATACTGCCTCAAGATCCCCTCGCGCTTCTCCAGATCGGGCTCGAGCAGGTTCTTGTAGCAGCCGAAGACCGTGACCGTCAGGCCTTCCTTTGCAAAGAGATCCTTGAGATGCTTGGCCCGCTCGTCGGTGAGCCCGAAGATATCGGTATCCCAGCTCTTGCAGAGGAGCTTCGAGGCAAGGTGGACGCACTTGAAGCCAAGCTCAGCTGCGTTCTGGACCTTCTCTTCGAGCGTGTCTCCCGCCACATCGTGGAGCCTCACACCAGGGACAATCCTGCCCGTCATGACTCCTTCTTTCCGTTGATGCCTGGCGTATAGCCGTCGAAGGGGTCGTCGAGCGAACAGGTGCCGCAGGGAGAAGCAGGGTCTGCCGCTCCCTTCAGTGCATCATGCTGCATGGTCTCGATGTAGGCCAGAATCAAGGGAGCCACGCCCTTTGCATCGTTTTCGACGATGGGCTCCCTCATGTAGTAGTCGAATGTGCCCTCGCGGTGCGTCTTGTTGCCGAGGCCTGCAACGAGGCAGATGTTCTTCAAGGCAAGCTTGCCATCCTCCTCGGAGAGGCAGGTGCGGCAGATGCCGTCAAAGGCAGCACGGCCCTTCGGATAGTAGGAAGAATCGAGGACGCCCAAGCGCACGCCCTTCATGATTGCGTTCGCGAAGATGGCAGAGCCGGACTCCTCGAGGTAGTTCGGGGCAATGTTCGGCAGGTTGATGACCTGATGCCACATGCCCGTCTCCTTGTCCTGATACGGCAGCATCGCATCGACGAGCTCCTGGAACATCTGGCGCAGAGCATCCTTCTCCCCCGACATCGAAGGCGGCATGAGCTCCCAGGTATCGATGACCGCCATTGCGAACCAGCCCTCGGCACGGAGCCAGAAGCTCGAGGAGAGGCCGGTCACCGGGTCGCACCAGAACTGCTTCCTCGAGGCATCATAGGCATGGAAATAGAGGCCGTTGAGCGGGTTCCTCATGATCTTGTGCACGGTCTCGAACTGGTGGAAGGAGTCAGAGCACGCCCGCCTGTCATGGAAGGCAAGCTCGTACTGCATGTAGAACGGCTGCGCCATGTACATGCCGTCGAGCCAGACCTGGTTCGGATAGATGGCCTTGTGCCAGAAGTTGCCCTCGCGGGTGCGCGGCTGATGCTCGAGCTGCCCATAGATCGTGTCCATTGCAAGACGGTACTTGTGCTTGCCGAAGATCTCATAGAGCCTGTAGAGCGTCTTTCCGGCATTCACGTTGTCGAGGTTGTAGTCCTCGGGACGGTAGCCCTCGATGTGGCCTTCCTCGTCGACGAAGTGGTCGATGAAGGCATCGGCGAAGTCGAGGTATCCCTCATCCTTCGTGATGCCGTAGAGCTCAATCAGGGCCTTGATCATGCAGCCATCGATGTAGTTCCAGGTGTTCTTCTTCCCGGCACGGATCTTCTCGATGTTCCAGGCCGGCGCCTCGGGCGTCGAGGTCTCCATGAGCTGCTGGATGTAGCGGTCGAGAATGGCATTTGAGGCCATTGTCCCCTCCTTCACTGCCGGCATCTGGCCGGCACAAGTATCCTATCCGACGATAGCGGCAAGTCCTGCTGCAATCCTTCTGGCAAGGCGCTCATATCCTGCAGGCGAGTAGTGCAGGCCATCCGGCATGTAGCGCTCCCGATGAGCTGGCAGAAGCGGCGAGATCGTGCTCTCACGGAAGAGGTCGATCGTGGGTACGCCGAAGCGGTGCATCACATCGAGGAAGGCATCCGCGTAGTCCTCTTCCACGAACCCCAGATCGTTTGCCGCGTTGTAGGCAGGAAGGCCCTTCCTGGGAACGCCTGCCGTCTTGCACGGGGTCATGCCGACAAGGATGGACTCAGGGTACTTCTCTGCAATCTGCTCCACAAGCCAGGTGAGCGCCCCATAGAACGTATGGACATCTTTGTCTTCCGGCGCACCCACCGGCACATTGCGGCAGAAGTCGTTGACGCCGCCGAAAAGACAGATCACATCTGATGCCATGTCATACTCACCAAAGCGCTCGACAAACGAGTCATCGCGGTCGGCCTTGACGGCGATGCGGGAGCCCTTGACGCCGAAGTTCAGGACCTTGGCAGCGCCCGTGAGCTCTGCCATATGCGAGGTCCAGGAGATGGCAGGACCGCCCTTCCCCGTTCCGTTGTCTCCCCAGGTCGTGGAATCGCCGAAGCAGGCGATCGTCTTTCCTTCAAGGCTCATCAGCCATCATTCCTTTCCGTGCTGGCAGCGAGAAGCCATGCGATATCATCCGCAAAGCTGAGGACGCCGAGATGGTGCTCACCTGGTATCACCTCGTGCTTGAAGCGGTCTTCCTTCCCCAGAAGCTCATAGGCACGCCACACGATATCGGTCTGCTCGAAGACATTGGCAAGGCCCCTTGGCCCCATCAGGTGGTCATGGTCTGCGCTCTGGACAAGGAGCGGACGCGCCGCAATGAGCGAGGCGACATCTCCCATATCGAAGAGCTTCCAGAGGTCCGGCACATAGTTGCAGGAGCAGTTGCCATTGAGATGCAGGAGCGCATCCTTCACGCCGTAGAGGTAGCCCGAGATGAAGGCACACTTCACGCGCTCATCCAAAGCCGCAAGATAGAGCGTCTGCATGCCGCCGCCGGAGAAGCCGACGCATCCCAGATGCTTGGCCGAAAGCTCAGGCTCTGCCTCTATCCAGTCGATGAGGCGCTGAAGATCGGATACCAGAAGGCCCAGCAGCGTGAGACCTAAAGGCTCTGCCATCCGTGCTTCGTTCAAGCAGGTGCCACGCACATAGGCGTCAACCGTATCTCCCTGGCCCTTCCAGCTCCTGCGCTCTCCCCAGCCTCTTGCCTCAGGGCAGATGGCCACATAGCCGTGCCTGGCCAAGCGGAGGCCATAGTCGTAATTGAAGCGGCGAATCGCCTCATCGACTGCAGGGACGCCCAGGATGCCAGCGACGCTCGCCGCTCCTGCCCCCTGGTGTCCATGCGGACAGATGAACGTGTAGCTGCGTCCCTCCTCGTCACGCAAAGGCGCATCCGGCATCAGCACATAGACAGGCATCCAGACATCAGGCTCGACCTCGAGGAGATACTTCCTGCGCTCGATATGGCCCGGCACCGATGCGGTCCCGACAAGACGGGCACGAGGCTCCACCTTCTCGATAGCATTGAGCTTGAGGGCCTCCGCGAGCTTCTGCCTGGCGACCTTTTGCCAGGCGAGGAAGTCCTCCGCCGTCTGGCCTACAAACCTGCACTGCCGTGCCTCGCGGTCGAAGCGCTTCGCGAATGCTTCGTCGTCTGCGCAGTACGTATCCGTATGGACGGTCCTGCCATTTTCCGAGAGCTTCGAGGTCTCGGTGTCTGCTATGCCGCCGCCTTCAGGGTCCCACCCGTCTTCTCCTGCCAGCACCTTCTCGCGGCTATACCTGACGAGCTGATCTTCCTGGATGGTCGAGGCAAAGGGCACCCATTCATCGGTTGTGGCCCCAGGTCCCGAAAGGAGCGCTCCCCTATACTCTGCGCACTCCCGTGCCTTTTCCTTGTTCCAGTCCCAGAAGCCATCACGTCTGATATGGGGACCGAGCCAGCAGTCGACAAGCGCCGTCTTGGCATATTCGCGCCAGGGGCGGCCGAGATAGACCGTTTTCTCAGCGCACTCCCCTGTGAACGAGCACCCATGGAAGACGAAGCCATAGGGCATCTCTTCAGGCGTCGAGGCTGCCGTCACGTAGCCATTCACGTCCATATCGCGGCTGAGCGAATGGAGCTCGCAGCTCTCGAAGAAGGCTGTGGCACCGCCGAAGATGAAGTCGACATCGCCCTCGATGTAGCAGCGGCGCCAATACTGCCTCGTCGGCATCCTCGGTGCGTGCTCCTTGGGGCCACGGAAGCCGCCGGGCTTCACCTCGGTCGGAGGAAGAGGTCCCAGGAAGACGGTGTCCTGATGTCCCAGAAGGCGGCAGGAATCCACGACGAGGCGGTCGCCGTCTGCATAGAACGCAAGCGCCTGGCCGACCTCACGTCCATCCCCTGCCGCATTCTCGATCGTCAGGTTCTCGAGGCGGCAATCAGGAGCATCCACGAAGACGACATAGGTACGAAAGGTTCCCCTCTTGGTGCCATCCGGCATCTCCTCGAAGGCGCCATGGGTGCCCCTGATCTTGACCTGGTCTGCACACTCGCCCAGAAGCGTCACATGGGGACGGCGGATCTCGACCGTCTCCTCGTAGGTGCCAGGGGCTATATGGATGATGCACTCCTGTGTCTCATCAGGTGCAAGCTCACCCAGTGCATCGAGTGCATCCTGGATGCGGGAGTACGCACCAGTGCCGTCGGCAGCAACCTCTGCGACTCTTGCCTCCATCGCATATCCCTCCTCTGAAAGAAGCGCGCCATGAGCTCTGGGGCTCATGGCGCGCGGTGTGGATCCCACAAGCTCAAAGATGCTCTTGAGACCCTAGTCAGCTGCCTTGATGTCTTCCTGGTAGCCGACGTTGTTGTGGGCGAAGCACTTCTCATACGGGAAGCCGGAGAGATCCTCGCAGACCTTCTTGACCTCAGGCTTGACATCCTCCATCTTGCCGCCCTCACGGACACGCTTGACCTCAGCGCAGAGCATGTCGCACTCGGTCTTGTCGACGTGGATACGGGAGCCGAGGATGCAGGAAAGGATGAAGAAGCCGGCGCAGCCGATGAGCATGTAGGTGCAGATAGTGATAGGCACGGAAGCAGGCTGCTGGACCTGGGCGCTGTTGCCGGTCGAGGAGATGAATCCGGACATGGCAAGGGCGACAGACCAGAGCGTTGCAGCAAGAGCGGAAGCAATCTGCTGGACGAACTGCTGTGCTGCAGAGTAGACACCCTCACGGCGGCGGAGCGTGATGAGCTCATCGACATCAGGGACATAGTTCATAGGCACATCAGGCAGATACTGGAATCCGACGTAGAAGAACTTCCAGATTGCGAAGATGATCGGGTAGGCAATCATAGCGGTCGTGACATCGAACGCGCCGTTGATGCGGCCAAAGGCAAAGAAGTTGAAGGCAATGATGCAGGCGGCAGCGCCGATCGTGGACACGTACCAAGGCGTGTGGAAGCCCTTCTTTGCCATCCAGGCAACCCAGACAGCCGTGCAGACGATTGCGACGATCTTGCCCGGCATCTCCATCACGGACTCGTAGGACTTTGCGATGCCGAGAGAGTAGACGATGAAGAAGGAGAGGCAGGCAGACCAGCAGGCTGCTGCGAACTTCATGGTCAGATAGACAGAAAGAACACGGCGGAACGAACGGTTGCGGAACGTGGAGAAGACATCGATGAAGAGCTTCTTGATGGCTTCCCAGGCATTGTCGATCTTCTCCTGGGCAACTTCCTCAGGCGAGCGCTCCCACGTGGAGCAGTAGACGGCGATGAGGGAGGCGACCATGATGAGGGAGTTCGTCGTAGCGATGATGAAGTAGGACGATGCATTGTCCTCGCCGAAGAAGCCAAAGCCGATGCCGACGAGAAGAGCCATAACGAAGCCGGAGACATTGCCGAAGATGTGCTTATAGCCGGTAAGGAGGCTGCGCTCCTTGTAGTCGTCCGTCATCTCGATCGTGAGCGGCACGAGGTTCGTCGTCACGAAGGCGTAGGCGATGTTGTAGATCATGTAGAGCACGAAGTAGTAGCCGAAGCCGAACGGCGTGACGAGGAAGATGAACGGCTCAGCAAGCATCATAGGAATGGCAAGCAGGATCCAGAAGCGCCTGCGTCCGAACTTGCGGCCGACCTTCGTGGCATAGAAGTTGTCTGCCACAAATCCCATGATCGGGCAGAGGAAGGCATTGATGTAGATGGCCGCAGAAGCAATGAGTGCTGCTTCCGTTGCAGACAGGCCGCACTGCGTGGACAGGAACATGACCATGTAGCTGTGCGTGAAGGTCAAAGCACCAGAGTTGGCCATGCCTCCCATACCGAAACCGAGCCTTGTCCAGAAGTTTATCTTGCGCTTCTTACCTATCTTTGACACGCCGTCTCACTCCTCTCAAAGGGTCCCATCCCCCATAGGCTGCGTGCATTCCAGATGCACCTGCAACTGCTCCCCTGCGCCGAAGATTCAGAAAAAATGTGTGGAACTTCGTTTGCTGTTCCTTAATACCATCTGGCATGCCACATTTCCTGTCTTCTTTGCGATTTCGCCGTCTCTAAACAGGTTTATCTGACGCGAATAGTTATAGCACGTTGCATAGCCCTTACACTGGCATGTCAGTTATTTTTCGTTCAGGTTCGGGTGAACGGTTACTTTTTCAGGGTGAACGTACACTCTTCGGCCAGTCTATGCAGAAGTATGCATTTCTCTGATATGCCAGTCTTCAACTCTGAATTTCGCAGAGCTGGCTTCCAGAGATCGATGCAAACTGGTTTCCCTGCAGATCGCCCATGCAGCTTCAGGCCAGAAGAGACGTCCGGAGATGGCCAATAGCTGGAGACGCGAGCTGACGCCGAGTGCTGGGTGCCGCAGACAAAAAGCAACCCCGGGGCATCATGATCTTTTGCATGAGTGACCTTCCGGGGCTTTCGCTCTATATGCTGCCCCATCATGAGCTACAGCGACGCCTCGAGCATAGAGGCTCTCACCGCATGGTTCGTGGCCGAGCTTTTCCGATGCCAATCGTACGGACAGAGAAAGTTCGTCAGGCATACTGCCTGGCACCCTTCTGATGCATGGAGGGTGCGCGTCATATCTTCTTGTGCCCAAAACAGCGCAGGACGGCCATCAGGCTTTTCTGAGCCTCTATAGTGCGACAGCAAAGAGGCGCTGGATGCCCGAAGGCATCTGGCGCCTCGTGTGTACGCTCTCTTCTGCTGGGTGGGATGGTGCAGAGGAGCTCTATGGAATGGCAGCCGATATGCAAAGGAGCAGGCTGCCGGAAGGAAGCTAGAGGTGGACAACCTCGTCGACATTGTCGAGCACCAGCTCGTCGCCGTCCTGGCCCTCCATCGTGACCGCGCGGAGCACGAGCCTCTCGACGTTCTGGGCAATGATGCCCTTTCGTGCCATTGCTTCCACGCCTGATGCCATAGCCGGCACGCCTGGCTCGGCATCCGGGTCGAAGGAGATCTTCACGTCGTCGAAGACAAGCTCGGAGATCTTGCGCTCAGGAAGGCCCGTGATCCAGGCAGCAGCCACCTGGCAGTTCTCTGCCACGATGTCGCGGAACTCGAGCATGCCGAAGCCCGGGGTGCGCTCATCGACCGGAAGCGGCTTTCTGGACTGCACATAGTCTGTCTTGCCATCCTTGTCGCAGAAGTAGAAGGCATTGACGACGAAGGGCGTCAGCACATGGTCCATGTGGATGTTCTCGAAGAGGATGCCCTCGTTCACGGCGTCATTGCCACGTCCGCGGCGCGTCTTGACGCGCAGGCCCCTGTCCGTACGGCGGAAGTCGCAGTCACGGACCACAAGGTCCTTGATGCCGCCTGCCGCCTCAGAACCCAAGACGACCGCGCCGTGTCCATCATGCATGAGGCAGTGGGCCACGAGCATGTCGTGCGTGGCAGGACGAAGCGTGCGCTCGATGCCGAGCTTGCCGGACTTGATGGCGATGCAGTCGTCGCCGACCGAGAACTCGCAGCCGAGGATGCGCACGAAGGAGCAGGACTCAGGATCGCAGCCATCCGTGTTGTGGGAGTTCTTGGGACCGCAGATCTTGAGGCACAGGGCATCGAAGTGGTCGCACAGAACCGGATGGATGTTCCAGGCAGGCGAGTTCTGGACCGTGATGCCGGCAAGAGACACATGGGAGCACTCGGAGAGGAAGACCATGCGCGGACGGGCGATGTCTCTTCCCTCTTCCGGACGGTAGAGGTCCTTCACGTTGTGCCACCAGTTGTCATCGGCGAAGTCCGTCTGGCCATCGATCGTGCCGCGGCCATAGATGTTGACATCATGTACAGAGAGGCCCGTGAAGAGCGAGCAGTAGGTCGAGATGGACTCGCCTTCCCAGCGTCCCAGCGGGAAGAGGTCCGTCGCATCCTTGCCGAGGCCCTCTGTGCCCTTGAGCGTGCCTGGGATATAGGCAAGCTGGTCGCGGTCGTGGCGGGCAAGAATCTGTGAGCCTTCCTGGAGCTCGATCGAGCACCCGGACTTCAGGAAGAGCGACTTCACGAGGTACTTGCCTGCCGGCACGAGCACGCGGCCATCCTTCGGGCATGCCATAATCGCTGCCTGGATGTTCACGGTATCGTCGTGCTTGCCGTCGCCCTTGGCGCCGCAGTCGCGCACATCGATCGTTGCAGACTCCAGGGGTGTCGTGACGCCTGCCTCGTAGACCTCGTCGCCGTTCACGAACTTCACGACATTGCGCTGGCCTGGGACGAGGCCATCCACATAGGTCTCGACCTTCTTCGTCGTGCCCTGGCGCTGGCCATTCACATAGACTTCCCAGCTGAAGAATGTGTCGTAGAGTCCGCCGTCATCGAGCTCGATCACGGCAGCACGGGCACAGCGCCAGACTGTCTTGATATCCATGCCTATCCCTCCCCGATAGAGAGGACCCCTGGACAAAAAGGTATCCAGGGGCCCCATTGAAGCGTTCGTCCTAGAGGACGACGCCGTCTTTCCAGATGCTGATCTCGTGGCAGTTCCTGCGCTCAGTCGAGGTCTTCTCGCCCGAGGAAACCTTGAGCACGAGGTCGAAGAGGTCTTTCGCTGCCTCGTCGATCGTGGCATCGCCGTCAGCAATCACGCCAGCATTGAAGTCCATCCAGTTGGGCTTCCTCTTCGAGAGCGCCGTGTTCGTGAAGACCTTGATGGTCGGCACAGGAGCGCCGAAGGGCGTGCCGCGTCCGGTCGAGAACATGATCACGTGGCAGCCGGCAGCAGCAAGCGCGGTCGAAGAGACCATATCGTTGCCAGGAGCGCAGAGGAGGTTGAGGCCCTGCTTCTTCACCTGGTCGGCGTACTTCAGGACATCGACGATAGGAGCCTTGCCGCCCTTCTGGACGCAGCCGCAGCTCTTGTCCTCAAGCGTCGTGATGCCACCCTGCTTGTTGCCCGGGCTCGGGTTGTCGTAGACGACCTCATGATGTCTCAGGAAGTAGTCCTTGAAGCCATTGAGCATGCCAGCGGCTGCATCGAAGACCTCCTTCGAGACGCAGCGTCCCAGAAGGAAGCTCTCGGCGCCGAACATCTCGGGCACCTCGGTCAGGACGGACGTGCCGCCCTGGGCCACGACCATGTCGCTCACACGGCCGATTGTCGGGTTTGCCGTGATGCCAGAGAGGCCATCAGAGCCGCCGCACTTCATGCCGACAACAAGCTCGGACACTGGGATGGGGACTCTCTTGTTATGGGAGATCAGCTCGGCAAGCTCCTCGATGATGGCACGGCCCGAGGCCAGCTCATCTTCGACGTCCTGACAGGTGAGGAAACGCACGCGCTGGGGGTCGTACTCCCCCAGCTCATCCAGTATCTGCTGGTGCGTGCAGTTTTCGCACCCCAGGGAAAGGAACAGCACACCGGCTGCATTGGGGTGGCGTGAAAGTGCGACGAGCAGCTTCTTCGTCTGCTCGTGGTCTGCTCCCGTCTGGGAGCAGCCGAAAGGATGCGTGAAGGCATGTATGCCTTCTACCGTACCCTGGACGAGGTCCTGGCACTGCGCTTCGAGCGTCTGCGCGATGCCATTGACGCATCCCACAGTCGGGATGATCCAGATCTCATTCCTTGTGGCGGCGCGGCCATCCTTCGTGCGGTAGCCCATGAAGGTCTGGGGCTCAACTGGAGCCAGCTCAGGATGCGTCGGCTCGTAGGTGTATTCCACCTCGCCCGAAAGGTTCGTCTTCATGTTGTGGGTATGGATCCACTGGCCAGGATGGACGTCTGCCGTCACGTGCCCGATAGCCTGGCCATACTTCACGACCGTGGAGCCTACGCCGAGCTCTGCCACGGCCATCTTGTGACCCTGCGGGATGTCCTCTGTGGCCGTGACTTCCCTGCCCTCGAAGGAGAAGGTCTCCCCTTTCTTGAGGGGACGGAGCGCCACGACGACGTTGTCTTCCGGATTGATATGTACGATAGGTGCCATAACGTATACCTACTTCAGGCAGCTTGCGAAGGCAGCCTTCGTGCCCTCGCGGCGGATGAGACCGAGGTCTGCGACGACGGCGTCACGAAGGCCCTTCACCTCATGCAGGTCCTGACCCCACATGTCGGTGTTGGCAAGGACATCGTCGACAAGCTTCTCCGTGGAGGCATCCTTGCGCTCTGCGAAGAAGGCAAGAGCGGAAGCATCGTCCTGGGCGACATACTCGGTGCCGTCAGCACGCTTGAGGTGTAGGCCATCGTCTGCAAGGCCCTCGGTGCCCGTCGTATAGAATGCCATGAGCGCAGCAAGGCTCATCGTGAGGCACTTCGGGAGCTTGCCTTCCTGCTCGACATAGTCTAGAAGGGACGGCAGGTCGCGGGCACGCCACTTGGACGTGGAGTTCAGGCAGATCGAGAGCAGCTGGTGATCGATGAAGGGGTTGTCGAAGCGGTTCTCGACAGCCGCAGCGAATGCCTCGAGGTCGGCACGGTCGAGCTCCTTCGAGAGCGTCGGGATGACCTCACACTCGAGCATCGTGTTCATGAAGCCACGGATCGTGTCGTCGTGCATGCAGTCACGGACGATATTGAACCCGGCAAGCCAGGCACCCGGGACAAAGCCCGTGTGTGCACCATTGAGGATGCGGACCTTGCGCTTCTTGTACGGCGTGACATCCGGAGTCACGAAGACACCCGGCTCCTTGGACTGGATGAACGGCAGCTTGGCAGCAAGCTTGTCGTCGCCCTCGATGCCCCACATCTGGAACGGCTCACGCACGGCCAGGAATGGATCCTCATAGCCGAGGCGCTCTGCAACCTTTGCTGCCTCCTTGGGGTCGCGGATACGGCCCGGAACGATGGTGTCGACAAGCGTCGTGCAGAAGAGGCACTCTTTGTCGAGCCAGTCGGTGAACTCCTTCTCCCAGCCCCAGTCGGAAGCGTAGCGCTTCACGATCTTCTCGAGCTCTGCGCCGTTATGGTCGATGAGCTCGCAGGAAAGGATCGTAAGGCCGCCCTTGCCGGCATCGAAGCGGAAGCGCAGGGTCTTGGCAAGCTTCGCCGGGAAGCTCGAGGGCCAGGCGTCTTCTGCCTTGCAGGTCGGATCGTAGGCAATGCCAGCCTCAGTCGTATTGGAGACGACAAGCTCGAGGTCGTCAGAGGTGGCGACCTTCTTGAGCTCCTCGAGGTCCTCTGCCCTGAACGGGTTGAGGCAGCGGGAAACCGAGCTCACGAGCCTTGCGTCGTCGTAGGTCTTGCCGTCAAGCTTGCCGCGCTCGAGGACGGTGTAGAGGCAGTCCTGGGCATTCAGGCCCTTGATGAAGCCATAGTCATGTGCCGCATCATCGATTGGCTGCAGGATGCAGATCTTGCCATTCCAGCCCGTCTTCTCGTTTGCATAGTCGAAGTAGCGGTCCACGAAGGAGCGGAGGAAGTTGCCCTCGCCGAACTGGAGCACCTTCTCTGGGGCATCCCTCGGCACGAGGTAGCCTTTGTAGCCCATATCCTGAAGCGTCTTGTAGCTGAGCTTTTCCATTGGAATGTATCTCCCCTATATCTCTTACTGCTCGTCGAGATCGAAGCCGAAGTAGCGGACTGCGTTGTTGTAGCTGATGTCGCGGACGAGCTTTGCGAGCATCTTCGGATCGTTCGGATACTTGCCCTGCTCGACCCACTCGCCGAGAAGGCCGCAGAGGACACGGCGGAAGTACTCGTGGCGCGGATAGGACAGGAAGCTCCTGGAGTCCGTGAGCATGCCGATGAAGTTGCCGAGGACGCCCTCATTGGCAAGTGTCGTCATCTGTGCCCTCATGCCGGTCTCGCAGTCATTGAACCACCAGGCGGAGCCGTTCTGGAGCTTGCCTGCGCATGGCGCCTCCTGGAAGCACTGCATGACGGTATCGATCATGGTCGTGTCGTTCGGGTCGAGGCTGTAGAGAATCGTCTTGGGGAGGCCAGAAGTCTCGTTCACATCGTTCAGGAAGTCCGCAAGGTCTGCGGCCTTCTGGCCGTTCCTGATGCAGTCATAGCCGGTGTCTGGGCCGAGCTTCGCAAACATCGTCTGGTTGTTGTCGCGCTTGCAGCCGAAGTGGATCTGCATGGCCCAGCCAAGGCGCACATACTCAGCTGCTGCGAACTTCATGAATGCAGTCTTGTACTTGAGGATGTCCTCCGCAGAGACCGGATTGCCTGCGACACGGGCCTGGAAGATCTGCTCGAGCTCGTCGTCCGTTGCTGGAACATCGACGACGTAGTCGAGGGCATGGTCGGAGGCACGGCAGCCCATCTCTGCGAAGAAGTCGAAGCGCTTGGAGAGCGCACGCTCGAAGTCGTTGAAGGAGTTGATCTCCATGCCAGCGACCTCAGAGAGCTTCTTCACATAGTCACCGAAGCCCTCCTTCTCGATACCGAGAGCCTTGTCCGGACGCATGGCCGGGATGACCTGGACATCGAAGGAGTCATCTGCAGCAATCTTCTTGTGCCACTCAAGAGAGTCGGCAGGATCGTCTGTGGTGCAGATCAGGCGCACGTTGGAGCGGCGGATGAGATTCCTGCAGGAGAACTCAGGCGTGGCGAGCTTCCTGTTGGCAAGCTGCCAGACCTCTTCTGCGGTATCGCCGTTGAGCACGCCCTCATAGCCGAAGAAGCGCTTGAGCTCGAGGTGGCTCCACTCGAAGACCGGGTTGCCGACGCAGCGGGACAGGGTCTCTGCCCACTTCTGGAACTTCTCACGGGCAGGAGCATCGCCGGTGACATAGCGCTCATCCACGCCGTTGGCACGCATGAGGCGCCACTTGTAGTGGTCGCCGCCGAGCCAGACCTCCGTGATGGAAGAGAAGGACTTGTCCTCCCAGATCTCCTTCGGGGAGATGTGGCAGTGATAGTCGAGAATAGGCATGTTCTCTGCATAGTCATGGAAGAGCTGCTCGCCCGTGGGGGTGGAGAGCAGGAAGTCCTTGTCGTCCATAAAGTTCTTCATCGGCTGTATCCCTTCTTCGGACATCCCGGACACAGGACAGGGTGGGAAGCGTCATCCGATATGTGCCCTTCCTGGTACGCACACCGAATGACACCCTGTCCCATGCCTCAATCTAGCATGTTAGTTTCAAGCTGTGAAGAGCGTATTACTTTTTCAGGAGCCCACGCAAGTGAAATTTCACGAAAGCTGGACGAGAACCGTTCACGATTCGGTGAACGTTACCCCAACCACAATCCCGACACACTGCTAACGTTCCCACAAGAAAGAGTCTTTGCAGGTCACAGGCTATCTGATAGAGCTTTGGATGCCCATCTCAGACACTAAGGCCAAGAATTCCGTACTCTGGGGCCCCTCAGAGCCATGCTTGCGCAAGCATCTCTGACCAATCAGAAAACTAGCATGTCTGCAAGCACCAAGAATGCCACCAGATAGCAGCAGGGCGGCCCTCCCTGCGGAAGGCCGCCCAAGACGCTCTCATATATAGGTATGCCGACTAGTCCTTCGGATACTTGTAGAAGCCCTCTCCTGCCGCCATGCCCAGCTTGCCGGCGTCGATGTAGCTCTTGAGTACCTTCTCCATGCCCTTGAAGTTGTAGGGAAGCATCATCTTCTTGAGGAGCGGGGTCGCGATGCCAGGCACCTTCTGATACTGCTCGACAATGTTGTAGGCCGTCGTGAGGCCAACGGTATCGAAGACCTGGAAGGGGCCTTTCGGGGCGCCCGTGCCAGACGTCCAGGCAAGGTCGATGGAAGCAGGGTCGGAGATGCCATTGGCCAGAAGGTCCAGGCCCGAAAGCATCCAAGGGATGAGCATGGAGTTCAGGAGATAGCCTGCCTTCTCCTTGTTCACCGGAAGCGGAATCATGCGGATGGCCTTTGCGAAATCGAAGACCGCATCGAAGGACTCGGTGCTCGTCTTCTCCTGGACCATGACCTCGCAGACATTGTGCTTCCAGATCGTATTGGCAAAGTGGAGCGCAAGATAGCGGTCGGGTCTGCCCACGTCCTTCGTGAACTGCGAGGGCAGAAGGCTCGAGGAGTTCGTGACGACAATCGTCTTCTCAGGCATCAAGGGAGCGAGCTTCTTGAAGAAGGCAGACTTCTGGTCTGCGACCTCTGCCATGGACTCGATCACGAGATCGGCATCGGCTACCGCCTTGCCGAGATCGAGCTCAAGCGTAAGCGACGCATAGGCCTCATCGACGCGCTTTGCGCAGGCATCCGCATCGAAGCTGCCGAAGTCTGCGATGCCCGGGCACCAGGCAGGATCTGCTGCGCTCTTGGCACTCTTCATGCCCTCGATTGCCTCATGGTAGCTCTTGTGCAGAGCATCGAGCTTCGGCTGGCAGCGCCCGATGGAGCCTTCGCTTCTGAGCCAGATGGTCACGTTGTGTCCCGTATAGGCGCACTGGAATGCGATCTGCGACCCCAGGACGCCGCCTCCGGCAACCACGACATTCTTGATTTCAGCCATGTAGAACCTCCTGTCATCGCAGGGGCATATGCCCCTGCATGGGGCTGGAATTCCTGCATACTGCCATCAAGTATATGAGACCCGCAAAGCCGCCATCCAGCAGAAAGCGGCGAGGGGCACCTATCGGCCCTCCCGCCGTGGCAGAGCATGGGGCAAAGCCCTCTGTCCCTGGAGCCTCTTCAGGCACTTCATAAGGGTGCGTGCCGAATCCTGCGATAAGACAGGGTCCCCGCCATCGAATCCGGCCCATCCCTCGTGCGCCTGAGATCCGCTTGCGCGAACTCGTCCCCTCTTCCCGTCGCAGTCTTCCTCAAAGATGCACTGGCGTGCCTGTGCATCCTCTGCTTGTGCATCCGGAGAATCCCTGCGAAGCAGAGGCCGTTTCTAAGCTCCATCCTGCCCTCGCTATCGAGGCTCCCATAGAAGCTCTGGAAGAGATGCTTGAGACCGCCCATTACAGTCAGAGATGGCCCCTGAGGACCTCTCTCCGAGCTGTAGGGTTGTGTTTTGTCAAGCAGAAGTGAACGGTAATATCACCAGGAATTGAACGCTGCAGGCACGGGAACCGGACATCCGGTGTTCAATTCCTGTGCCTGAATGCGCCGCATGGAGACTGCTAGGCCAGCTGCCCTTCAGGCGCGCCCTCTCCCGATATGAGGGCATGCCTCATGCGCCAGGACTCGCCGCTGAACTTCAGAAGCCTCCCGTGATGGCAGATGCGGTCTATCACGGCAGCAGCCATCTGGTCGTCCCCGAAGACGGCGCCCCAGCGCGCGAACTCGAGGTTCGTGGTGATCACGAGGGACTGCCGCTCGTAGCTCTCGGATATGACCTGGAAGAGCAGCCTCGCCCCGTCGGTGTCGAGGGGGAGGAAGCCGAGCTCGTCTATCCCCAGGATGTCGGCCTTCGCGAGCTGGGCGAGCTCGCGGTCGAGCGATCCCGCATCGCGTGCGCGCCTCAGGCGCATGACCAGCGACGATGCGGTGAAGAACCTTGCAGGGCGCATCTGCTGGCAGCAGAGCGTGCAGATCGCCTCGAGCATGTGGGTCTTGCCGGTGCCGACATCGCCCATGAGCACGAGGTCCTCGCGCCTCCCGAGGAACGAGAGCGAGAGCAGGTCCGCCCGGCCGAAGCCTTCCGGCCAGGAGACGGATGTCCAGTCGTAGCCGTCGAACGTCTTCGCCTGCGGAAGCGCGCACCTCCTGAGCAGGGATGCCTTCCTCGAGGCATCCCTGCTCGCGCATTCTGCCTCGAGGTATTCGGCAAGGTATTCCACCTGCCTCGGCGTGCCGCGCACGCCCCAGTCGGCGAGGAGCGACTTCGTGAGCGAGCATCTCGCGCCGGCAGCGGCGACGCGCTCGGCAAGGGCCTCAGCGCTGCTCCCCATGGGAGCCTCCCTTCCCTGCAAGGCGGTCGTATGCGGCAAGGTCGACCCCCGCGCCTTCCGCGCCGCCCGAGGCGATCCTCCTCGCAAGCACGTCGCACGAGGCATCGTCCGGGACCCTGCCCTCTGCGAAGAGGCGCTCCGCGGCCTGGCATGCGGCATCGAAGCCGGATGCGTCCGATGCCCTCCCTATGGCCCTGAGCGCACGCCTGAGGTCATCCTTCTCCAGCCGGTCCATATGGGAGAGGAGCGCTTCCGGCATGTCCCTGCGTATGACCGACTCGCCGAACGCCCTCGGCCTCGCCACCAGCGCAGGCACGAGCGATGCAGGATTCCTCACGAGCTCTCCCTGCTTCCACGACCTCGGAAGGGATGCCACATGCCTTCCGTGCATGTCCATGATCTCGACCGTGCGCGCTCTGGCGCCCGCAAGGAGGTCGCGGCTGTGCCAGGCAGGGCCTGCGCAGTAGGAGACGCCGTCCAGCTGTATGTAGCCCCTCTTGTCCGAGCGGACATGCACCCATCTCACGGAGTCGAAGCGCACGCCCGGAAGGGCCATCATCGCCGCGAGGTCCTCGGCGAAGGCCTTGGGCGCAGGTCCGTGCAGCCTGCTCTTCGCCGTGGCGTTGATCCTCCTGCAGCCGGAGAGCAGCATCGAGTTCAGCGCATCGAGGCTCGGCACGGAGGGCACGGGGACGAGGAGGTTGCGGCGCAGGAACCCCACGGCATTCTCCACCGATCCCTTCTCGTTTCCGGAATCGGGGTTGCAGAACCTGGCCTCGAAGCGGTAATGGGCCCTGAGCTGGGAGAAGAGCTTGGACTCCGTCACCCTGCCGAAGAGCATCCGCCCCGCCTCGGTGGCATTGTCGAGCACGACGAGGCGCGGCACGCGCCCTGCCATCTCGAATATCTCGACGAGCCCCTCGCAGAAGCACTCTGCCTTCTCGCACATCATCGCGATGCAGAAGCGGACGTTCGAATGCGGGAACGTCGCGACGAGGAGCTTCAGCTCGAGCCTCTCGCCTGCGACGGTGGCGATGAAGGTGCCATAGTCGGCCTGCATGGTGCCCGGCGCCCAGTCGAGCTCGAGGAAGCCGTCGCGTGGGGACTGCTCCTGCGCGAGCTTCCATTCCCTCACAAAGCGGCACACACACGGCGAAACACTCCCTTACCTTCGAGCGCGTCCTCGTCAGGGGTGCGCTGCCGAAGGAGCTCGAGCTG